>NZ_JAVJUO010000155.1:0-82359 GCF_040220555.1 Coleofasciculus sp. C1-SOL-03 | reverse complement strand
CATTATCTGCCTACTTCCTGCTTCGTGTTTTTATGTAATCCAAGTCGCTTAACGGCTTCTCTCAAAGGAATATCGCCAATATGAGTAAATTTAAGCCAATATGACCATATAGTATCATACTGGCTGTCTGTTATCAACCTTCACGGGTTGTCCGTCTTTGATATGCCGTTCTACTACGGCGGGGACTTCATCGGGGTGAACTCGACAATACCATGTTTCTTCGGGTAAAACCACGACCATCGGACCATTGCCACATTCTCCCAGACAACGGCTACCGCTAACTATCACCCCATTAACAGGTAAAGCCTGAAACGCTGCCAAGACTTTGGCTGCACCTTGTTTGCGGCAAGTACGGTGCTGACATACCAGTATTTGTCTTGTCGGTTGTTGTGACAAAGGTGCTGACATATCAGTATGGGACTGAACAGTTTGTCTCAATTGTAACGATGCAGATACCTTTCCTGGAACATAAGACCAAGGACAACCGACAAAATATTAAGCTTTGTGAAGGAAAATGTTAAGCTGTATTTCAAAATGAGCCGCGATCGCACATTGCGGATGAAATCGCCAAAAGTCCGTGATACCATGCAATCCGTACCTCGAAAACGATTGGGAGAAAACATGCCTGCACTAAGGGTTGCGGTTGTTGGTTCAGGACCTGCTGGCTCGTCTGCCGCAGAGACTCTAGCAAAAGCTGGAATCGAAACCTACTTGTTTGAGCGTAAGCTAGACAATGCTAAACCCTGTGGCGGAGCCATTCCGCTCTGTATGGTTAGTGAATTTGACCTGCCACCTGAAATTATTGATCGGCGAGTCAGAAAGATGAAGATGATCTCGCCATCGAATATAGAGGTGGACATTAACCTGGACAACGAAGACGAATATATTGGTATGTGCCGCCGGGAAGTCCTGGATGGCTTCATGCGGAACCGCGCTGCTAAGCTCGGTGCAACTTTAATTAATGGCACTGTTCATAAACTCGATATTCCCACAAGTAATACAGAACCCTATACCCTTCACTACGCTGACCATTCCGACGGGAGTCTCAGTGGCGTACAAAAAACCCTGAAAGTAGACTTGGTTGTTGGTGCTGATGGCGCGAATTCCCGCGTGGCTAAGGCAATTGACGCCGGGGACTACAATTATGCGATCGCCTTCCAAGAGCGGATTCGCCTGCCAGGGGACATGATGAACTATTATGAAGACCTGGCAGAAATGTATGTGGGCAACGACGTTTCTCCTGACTTCTATGCTTGGGTTTTCCCCAAATACGACCACGTTGCCGTTGGCACGGGTACGATGAAGGTGAACCAAGCCAAAATTAAAAAGCTACAAGCCGGAATTCGCGCTCGTGCTGCCAAGAAACTCGTCGGTGGTGAAATCATCAAAGTCGAAGCGCACCCAATTCCAGAACATCCCAGACCTCGCCGAGTCGTGGGTCGGGTGGCTTTAGTTGGAGACGCAGCGGGAACGGTGACGAAATCGTCGGGTGAAGGGATTTACTTTGCGGCAAAATCCGCCCGGATGTGCGCTGAAACCATTGTCGAAACCTCTAATGGTGGAACTCGCATTCCCACCGAAGCGGATCTCAAGCTGTATCTCAAGCGTTGGGATAAGAAGTATGGCATCACCTACAAGGTGCTGGATATTCTGCAAACCGTCTTCTATCGCTCCGATGCGACTCGTGAAGCGTTTGTAGAGATGTGTTCAGATCTGGATGTGCAGCGACTCACGTTTGACAGTTACTTGTACAAAACGGTTGTACCTGCTAATCCTTTAGTGCAGCTTAAAATTACTGCCAAGACGATTGGTAGTCTGTTGCGCGGAAACGCTTTAGCACCGTAATCCTTTCTCTGGTCATCATCACAAGGGCGGCGGGGATGTGCATTCGCGTTGAGAATGTTCACCTAGCCGCCCTCATTGTCTATTAGGACTTCCGCAAAGCCTCTATGTGTAGTGTCGTGGCACACCTAAAATGGTAGATTAGAATTGTAGGGGCGCAAGGCTTGCGCCCAGTTTAAACGTCAAATCTATTCCACAATTTTAGCTGTGTCAGTCCGCCATCGTGTGAAAGCGCTTGCGTAACGCACCTTGGCTACGATATGTGGTGTAGCTGCGTAAGTCCTGTCTATATCAGATGAGCTTAAATATTAAGTTCTGATAAAGCAAATCGTGATATCTATAAAGTTTTTATAAAGATGACCATTTTTTATTGGCAATCAGCAAATTAAGGACTTACTATAAAAGTGCTGGTAAATTCAACTCACTTATTCAACCAGCGAATCCTATACAGAAGCTCTAACTGAACTATCTATCTAATCCTAAATCTATTCCTTGGGAGTCCCCTCTTTTCTAGTAAAAGGGGGGATTCTTAGTAGAGACGTTGCATGCAACGTCTCTACAGGGTTTTGGCGATTGACTAACGGTGTTTCTTGATAACCTCTTGCTATTTCACGCTCAATATAGTACATTTGTACCAAATTACAGCGTGATCCTCATGAAAACACTGCAAGCCGGACTTCAATTCCTGCGTTCCCAGTTCATGCAGCGTCAACCCCCTCGCGTCTTAAAAAAGCCACCTCGCAGGCGTTACCGTTCCCCTTACCCAGTTCCCCGAAAGGCAATCCAGGCACCCCCTCAACCCGTGAAGTCTCAACCGCTTTTATCTTTTGAGCTTGATTCGTCTGTGCGGATGCTACAGCAACGAACTAGAGACGGATGGAAACGGTTAGAGTCTCAAGCATCCCACATCAATCGGCTATCGACAGAGTTAGAAGCCGCCTTGTTAGAACTCAAAGCGATCGCGTCGCAAGTGAATGCGGATTTGCAAACACTCCAGAAGGTGCAGCATTCGTCAACACAGGCGATTATTCCTAACGTCTGTGAATATCAGATCACGAAGTTACCTTTGGTGCAGTACAAACCATCGGGTGCATTTCTGCTGACATCGCGATCGGTGGATTTATTCCAAGCTGAACGGGACGCCATTGTGTTAGCACAAGTCTTGCGGCGTCGTACTCGACGTAAACGATTGAAACGTTAGTTCGGTTAAAGTTTGCTGACTTGTATAGCCAGAATATCAATTTACGGAATTGAAAGCCGTCAATTTTAGGTAGGGTGGGCAAAAGTTATCAAGCTGGAAAGGCTCATACTATCATTCTGTGCGATTGCCCACCCTACAGTAACTTGCTCGCTACTAAGAGCCAATTAAATACATGACAGCTTATCCCAGTTATCAAGGAGGTTAACCAAGGGGATTTGGTACACCTGATTAAGACGGCGAATGTTCGTCTAACCAACGTTCCAAATCCTCCAAACGATTTAAATCTAAAATCTCCTCGGTTAAATTTTCTAACTCTTGTAAAGGCAAGCTTTCAATTTTGGTACTTATCGCCTCTGGCAGTTCTCCAAAACGCTTTTTAAGTAGACGCATAACTAGAGCGATCGCTTCTTGGTAACGTCCTTTGGCTTCCCCTTGTTCTGCTGCATACGTTATCCGCCCTTTCTCATCCTGCAACATGATCCCTCGTCGTTCCACGATGTCTAACTCTTCTGAGGTCATTTTGGCTTGGTTGGCAATGTTTAAAGCCACTTCTATCTCAGCTACTTCCCCTAAACTATCAGGGATGTTATCTAGATGAGCTGCTTCTTTAAGGAAGTAAATCCATTTATCGCTCAAACTTGTTAACTCTGATAGGCTTTTGTGAAATTTCGGGAGTTCTACGAAAATTAACTGTAATTCTGGATCAGGATATTCAAACTTATGATTTTTTTCCTGAAAAACAAACTGATTGATCACATCTTGGCTAGCATTGAACAAAACGAAATCGGTTATCGTCACAGCGATAACTGGGTTGAGAGTTAAATAATTTTCTCCGATTCCTAATTGATTACTATACGCTTTAGACAGATTGTAGACGACCCGTTTGCTAAAAGCGGTTACCCGCGCTATTTGCATTTCAATAATAACGACTGAACCATTAGATAGAACAGCTTTGACATCTAAATAAGTATCTTTTAAGCTCATTGACTGACCCGGATTATAGGGGTTGACAATGGTCAAAGATTGAATCGTTTTATTCCCTCCATAAATAATCGCGTTGAGAAAGCTGATTAAAATATCTTTGCTCTGTTCGGAGCCGAATATTTTTTTAAAGGCATAATCGACTTTAGGGCTGATAAATTTCATAGGTTTATCCCGGTTAAGCCTGAAGTTAAAGGATCGCTAGTAATCTTATTTTAGTAGTAAAACAGCGTCGCGGCTTTTCTGTTGGGTTGTGGTTATCCTGATGCTATCAAAAAAACAATAGGGAACCGGGCGCGTGCGTAGGGGCGGGTTTCACTATTTATCTTTTTAGTTGCACCCAGATGTGACTAAACCCGCCCCGCCTTTCTCCGGTGAACGATCTCAACACCATTAGTTTTTCGAGCATAGGTATATTTATATCGCAACCATAGATTTAAACCTATGCCAGTGGTGGGCGATCGCGGCGAGTGTCATCGCAGCTACAAAAATTAATCTTTATTTACAACAATCTTGCCGGAGTTCGCTAAAAGTGCGATCGCACCTTCTCTAACTGACGTAAATCCAGGGTTTTTGGGGATCAGGGCGTCTCAGGCTTAGGGAATGCGATCGCGTCAAACCCCATCTATATCCCCGATTTCCCGTCGGAGTTGAGCTGGGGTCAGATCACTAACGTGAGCCAGCTTAGTCAGGCTTGAAGTCTATTCCTGCATTTTTGCTTTTGTTCATATTTATATAAATAAAATACACAAAATTGGAATAAATTGATTAAATTTGCTTCATAGGCACTCTGAACCTATAAAAGCCTTTAAGCATTGATAGGCGTTATCGGATTTAGATTTAAAGCCCCTCCCATTCCCACACCCCCTTTCATTTCTCAGGCAGTTATGTCAATAATGCGATTAGCAGGCAGCAAGCAATGGCTGGCGACTCAGCCCAAGCCTAGATGCCAGCTCATTTAATAGCTACGACAACATTCCAGTTTTGATCCAAACGATAGGAGACGACGAAGCGTGAAACTCTCAGTTTATGGAAAAGGCGGTATTGGTAAGTCCACAACAAGCTGTAATATCTCCGTAGCTTTAGCCAGACGCGGCAAAAAGGTGTTGCAAATTGGCTGTGATCCGAAACATGACAGCACCTTTACCCTGACAGGCTTCTTAATTCCTACGATTATCGATACGCTTCAGGAAAAGGATTATCACTACGAAGACGTTTGGCCCGAAGATGTTATCTATAAAGGTTATGGCGGTGTTGATTGCGTCGAAGCAGGTGGACCCCCTGCTGGTGCAGGTTGCGGTGGCTACGTTGTCGGTGAGACAGTGAAGCTACTCAAGGAACTTAATGCGTTTGACGAGTACGATGTAATTCTGTTTGATGTTCTCGGTGACGTAGTTTGTGGTGGGTTCGCTGCACCTCTGAACTATTCCGACTACTGCATGATCGTTACCGATAACGGCTTTGATGCGTTATTCGCGGCGAACCGAATTGCGGCGTCTGTACGTGAAAAAGCCCGTACCCACCCCTTGCGCCTAGCTGGGCTGATCGGAAATCGTACCTCGAAGCGGGATCTGATCGACAAGTATATTGAAGCTGTACCCATTCCCGTGTTGGAGATTCTGCCCTTAATTGAAGATATTCGCATTTCGCGGGTTAAGGGAAAAACCATTTTTGAAATGGCAGAAACTGATCCGTCTCTAACACCTGTGTGTGATTACTATCTGAATATTGCGGATCAAATTTTGGCACGTCCCGAAGGTGTGGTTCCCAGCGACGCCCCCGATCGCGAGTTGTTCTCTTTACTGTCTGACTTCTACCTGAATCCTCAACAACCGAAGGTAACGTCAGAGGAAGAAGAACTTGATCTGATGATGGTTTAATTTAGTCATTTGTCATTGGTTATGGTGTTGAGACATTGGGTTAAGGGCGGGTTTTGTTGATAGTTATCGGTGAAGTAGGGCGGGTTTTGTTGTTCATTTATCGGTGACAAGTCGTTTGAGGAGGTAGGGCGGGTTTTGTTGTTCATTTATCGGTGACAAGTTTGAGGAGGTAGGGCGGGTTTTGTTGTTCATTTATCGGTGACAAGTTTGAGGAGGTAGGGCGGGTTTTGTTGTTCATTTATCGGTGACAAGTCGTTTGAGTGGCTAAACCCGCCCCTACAACCCGCCCCTACAACCCGCCCCTACAATTGTGGCTGAATCCAGCCCTACCATAAGACCCTAAGACGTTGGACTTCTTATAGATAGAAACTTTCCTGAGAAACGAAGAGAGGAGAATTTGTTATGACTACGCTTCAAAATCCCCAATCGCTAGAGTTTGAATGTGAAACTGGAAATTACCATACATTTTGCCCGATTAGCTGTGTGGCTTGGCTTTATCAGAAGATTGAAGATAGCTTCTTCTTAGTCATTGGCACGAAAACCTGTGGTTATTTCCTGCAAAATGCCATGGGGGTGATGATTTTCGCCGAACCCCGTTATGCAATGGCGGAATTGGAAGAAGGGGATATTTCTGCCCAATTAAATGACTACGAAGAATTGAAACGGCTATGTTTACAAATTAAGCGCGATCGCAACCCCAGTGTCATTGTCTGGATTGGTACTTGCACCACGGAAATCATCAAGATGGATTTGGAAGGGTTAGCGCCGAAGTTGGAAAGCGAGATTGGGATTCCCATTGTGACAGCGCGGGCGAATGGATTGGATTATGCGTTCACTCAAGGGGAAGATACCGTTCTCGCAGCGATGGCGCACAAATGTCCGAAAGAAGCGCCCAAAGTAGAAGCGGAAAAAGAAGAACGGAATGCAATTTCCAAACTACTCAACTTTGGACGCCAGAAAGAAGAGGTAGTGGCTGAAGAATCGGAGTATGTGGATCATCCTCCCCTAGTATTATTTGGGTCATTACCTGACCCCGTGGTGACAAACCTTACCCTAGAACTGAAGAAGCAAGGAATTAAAGTTTCCGGTTGGTTACCCGCGAAGCGATATACTGAACTTCCGGTGATTGAAGAAGGGTATTATGTCGCAGGTGTCAACCCCTTCTTAAGCCGTACCGCGACAACCTTAATGCGTCGCCGCAAGTGTAAATTAATTGGCGCACCGTTCCCTATTGGTCCCGATGGAACTCGCGCCTGGATTGAAAAGATTTGTTCGGTGTTTGGAATTGAACCGAAAGGGTTAGACGAACGGGAAGCACATATTTGGGAAAACCTGGAAGAATATGTCAAGTTAGTACGCGGTAAGTCGGTTTTCTTCATGGGAGATAACTTACTAGAAATTTCCCTGGCTCGTTTCTTAATTCGCTGCGGAATGAGTTGTCCAGAAATTGGCATTCCCTATATGGATAAGCGGTATCAGAAAGCGGAATTGGATCTGCTGGAGAAAACCTGTCAGGAGATGGGAGTACCGACGCCAAAGATTATCGAAAAACCGGATAACTACAATCAAATTCAGCGAATTTATGAATTGAATCCGGACTTAGTAATTACCGGAATGGCTCATGCGAATCCCTTAGAAGCGCGAGGAATTAATACCAAGTGGTCCGTTGAGTTTACATTTGCTCAGATCCACGGCTTTACCAATGCGCGGGATATTCTAGAGTTAGCCACTCGTCCCCTGCGCCGCAATAACAACCTCAAGGATTTGGGTTGGGATAAGTTGGTGAAAGAAGAAGCGAAGGTTTGATCTCTCCTCCTTTGAGATCTCTCCAACCCCCCGGATTCCGGGGGGTTTATTTGTTAGTTTTATGCCATGGCGAGGAGGAAGCAAGAGGAGGCGATTGAAATCGCAGCTACACAAACAAAGTCCGCCTACGCGGACTAAATGATAAAGTGGGTAGTCAACCCGGATTGGGTACGAGAGGGTGCGAGCGTTTGTAGTAGCCACTTTAGTGGCTAAACAAGGCTTATCCGCTCTTGAATCTGCTGAATTTAGAGGATAGGTTTTAGTCTTGCTTAAAAATACCCGACTGCTCTAAAGTGGAACACTAACCATTATTGAGCTGGTAAAATTAGTGATTAATAGCGGGGCAGATCACCAACCCCAAGAGACTACAACAACTGCTAATGCAGTTAAGCGAGTTACCGTACCTATAACACTATACGCTTTTGGTAACAGGCAACGTCCTCGTCCACCGCGTCAAAATAAAGATATTGCTGTTGAAAATGATTGTGTAAAACCAACAAACCCACTGACAGGAGCATCTACCTTTGGCGATGTTCAATACGCACCACTCACAGGACACTACCACAAGCTTAATCAGGATACACAATTACCTGAAGGTCTTAATGTAATCGCTGATGGTAGAGAGGTGGGCGGTACTCACTCACCAACCCATCACACAATCTACCCCAGTCAAGAAATGCCATTTACAGAATTTGTGGAAAAATTTCTCAGTAGTGGATGGGTTTACGCTGGTAAGAAGGAAATAAGATAGGGATAAAAGTTAAAAGCTATGTTTCAAGAGCAACCCACAAACAACGATATCGAACTTTGGCAGAAAGTGTTTAACCAAGAAACTGCCTATATTCAAGCTCGCCAAGACTTCCTCAATAATTCTCCTGACCGAATCGGATTCATCAAGAAAGCTTTACACAATCCCACTGAAAGAGGTACAGCACTGAGACTCATAGAGTATCTAGAACTCGAAGAGCGTCAAAGCTTATTTGATGATTTGCTTGATTTAGCGAGTGTCTCTCAGTCAGATATTGAACTTTGCCGGAAAGTTATTCTTTCGCTCCCTAAAAATTGGCTTTTAGCCAATATCGAAAAGAGCGCTGAACCCTTGATCCAAGATGGAACAGACGAGGAGTATAGGCGATTACTAGAATTATATCTC
Organism: Coleofasciculus sp. C1-SOL-03; assembly: GCF_040220555.1. Lineage (NCBI taxonomy): Bacteria > Bacillati > Cyanobacteriota > Cyanophyceae > Coleofasciculales > Coleofasciculaceae > Coleofasciculus > Coleofasciculus sp. C1-SOL-03. The sequence goes on along the minus strand of NZ_JAVJUO010000155.1, from coordinate 73,496 downwards.
GATATTGATAGAGAACTGGCTAAAAGGCTTGCTCAGAGAGCAGTGGAACATGATGATCTAGATATTCGTGAAGTCGGTGAAGATTTCCAGAACTACCTGAAAAATCGGCATACTACTCTATCAGCAATTTAATCCGCGATCGCTGTTAAAAACTGTCTACTCAGATTTTATATATAGCTGATGAAAGTACAAGGCATTGAATAGATTAAATGAGATTAGATTAGGAGTAACCATTGTGACAGAGCCAAATAACCTGAACTTAGAATTCACTAACGAAGACAGTAATAGTGATGAAGCTACATGGATTGACTTAGAGGAAGATGATATTGAGCCAGAAGACGAGGTAATTACAACTCCATTTGACCCCAGTCAAATCAGGGTGGATACGCGACCCATGACTATTGATTTAGTGCTTAAGAGAATTAAATTTGATGAGATTAATTTAGCTCCTGATTTTCAGCGTAACGCTAACATTTGGAATGATAAGGCAAAAAGTAGACTCATTGAGTCTATTCTTATTCGTATACCCTTACCAGCCTTCTACATGGATGCTACTAATGAAGACAAATGGTTAGTTATCGATGGTTTGCAGCGGTTAAGTACTCTAAAACAATTTGTTATTGATAAAACTCTTAGATTAAATAATTTAGAATTTCTCACGAATTTGAACAGTAAAAATTATGATGATTTGCCGCGCAATTATCAGCGAAGAATCGATGAAACAGTTCTAACTGTATATTTAATTGAAAAAGGAACTCCATCTAAAGTAAAGTACAATATTTTTCGACGAATTAACACAGGAGGTTTGCCTCTATCTCCCCAAGAATTACGTCATGCAATAAATCCAGGATCTGCAACAAAGTTTTTAGATAAGCTAGCAAAATCTAAAGAGTTTAAACAGGCTACTAGAATTAGTAAAATAAGGCAAGAACGTATGGATGATCATGAATTTGTTTTGGGATTTGTTGCTTTCTTGCTGACCCCATATAAAGATTATAATGTTAAAGAGGGTAGAGATTATTTTTTAAATGAAGCCATGGCAAAAACAAATAAAATGAAAACGGAAGAGCTTAAGGATATTGAATATAAATTCCTTCGTTCTCTAAAAGCAGCTTATTCTATATTTGAAGAAAATGCTTTTCGCAAAATTATCAAAAATCAAGAAAAAAAACAACCTCTTAATAAAGCCTTGTTTGAGGTTTGGTCAGTCACATTAAGTAAACTAAACGATCAAGAACTTGAAATCCTAAAACAGCGCAAGCATAAGTTAATTCAAAAATTTGTGAGTTATAGTGAAAATGATACTAATTTTTTCCATTCCATATCTCAGGCTTCTGAAAAAGTTAGCTATAGATTTGAGGTAGTAGAAAAAATTGTTCAAACTGTTCTATCATGATTAGTTCACTACAGTTAAAAAACTTTAAGGCTTTTGAAGACCAGATGCTTAAATTTAAAACTTTAACATTACTTTCTGGTCTTAACAGCACAGGTAAGTCTTCAGTTATACAAGCACTTCTTTTAGTTGTGGTGTTCAAGTTGTCATAGAAACTCATAGCGATCATGTTTTAAATGGGATTCGTTTGGCTGTTCATGGTGGCAAACTTGAACCCAATGATGTTCAGCTCCACTATTTTGATCGCCAAGTGAAAGACGGACAAGCTGTAATTGAAGTCATATCGCCACGGATTGATCGAAATGGACGAATTGATTACTGGCCCGATGGCTTCTTTGATGAATGGGATAAAAGTTTGGAAGCTTTGTTAGAACCAGCAGGAGAGTAACACATGGATTTAGAAATGGTACTCAATGAACTCTCCTTGCAAACTCCCGTTTCTGATCAGCAAACAGCACGCCAATTAATGTCAAATCTGATTGGTACTATCCGTAAAGCCACTGCAAGTGGCGTGAAGCGAGTACTTCGTACTTCAGAAGATATTAATACTATCGAACTTGCACCGGGCTATCCTGTAGCTCGTTGGCGTAACGATAAAGAAGTTAATCGAGAAGAGCGTAGTTTTTTCAGAACTCTTACATCAAAAGCACCCTTCTGGACTGATGTTGCTGAAGAAATTAAAAATGACTTTGATTTATCTCAGGTTTGGCATCAAGGAAAGGAAGCAAGAGGACTGGGCTTTGCTGTCATCATTGATGCACTTGTAGTGAGCTTGATTTCGGAAACCTGCTGGGATTGCAGCCGCTTAGACTTGGAAATGAGACGGCTTGATGAAAATGAAGATTTAATTGATGAACGACTAGAAATTGTCCACGCCAGTCGTAGTAATCACGTTCAGGAACACGCTGAGTGGATTAAGAACCGTATTCGTACAGCAGTGCTTGATGGTTCCGAGTTGTGGAATCGGCGGAAAGAGTTATTCCCCAACTTGGAATTCTGTGAAAATGTGGGTAAGCAAATACAAAGTCTCAGTATTGGTAATCCAATGCTAAGACAGGTTGTGAAACGGTTATTTGAGCTTGAGGACTACTCTAAGAGTTGGACATCTGGTTCGTTTAATCCAAACAATCCAGTAAAACTCTCTACCTGACAGCTTTTCAGGTTTTAATTCAAAAAGAGTAAGGGATTTTTATTAACTTGCCTCAGAAGCGAGAACGAACGGTAATAATTTCATTATTTTTCAAGGGTTGAACGGCGGACATCGGCACAGCAATTACATTAATGGATTCACCGACAGCATTAAAAACTTCCAAAATATAGCCATCTTCGCCACTGCTAGAGTGAGGCACATAATCAATTAGGGTGAGAACGTCACCTTTTTGCAGATGATGTTCTGGAAGGTTGCGAGATAGAACGACACGCTGATAAAGTTCAAGCATTTCCACTGTCACTCCTTATTGGGAATTAGAGTAATAAACTGGAAGAGGAAGAGGCTATCGCTCCCGCCACATCTTCACGAGTTGCTCCCATTGCCAATAACGTCCGCACGATCAAATCAAGAGACACTGATGGATCACTTGTTTCCATCTTTGCGACCCGCGACTGACTCGAATTAATTTTGTTCGCCAAACTCTCCTGAGAGAGCTTCTGACTCAGACGAAGCTCCCTCAATCGTTTACTCAGAGACAGCTTCATGTCAATAAAAGCGACCTCCTCCGGTGAAAGTCCGAGAAAATCCTCTGCATTGCCAACTCGCCAACCCGCTGCTTCTAAACGTTGACGCTTAACTGCATCCATCATTAGCTCTCCATTATGTCATACCTGAGATTTCATCATACAATCTTGCTCTTGCTGGGAGAATTCATGCTTTAAATACCACATACCTGTTTTCCGTTACTAATACTTTCATTTATTATGTCAAATCTGACATAATAATACTATAGCACAGGTAGGGTGCTGACTTGATTAAGCTGTTCGGCATTTAAACCTTAATGTCAACAACTGCACAATTGTTGTAATGCGAGCATCTTGCTCGCTACCCATTCCCAATTTTAAATGCGTGACAACTTAACCAGGAGCGATCGCGTCTGGGGTAATTGCGTTTGTCTGTCAATAGAAGCCAATGACAAATGACGATTATATGTGTCGTTAAAAAATCGTCTACGCTCTGTTTAGGGATAACTAATTCTTAAACTTCTGCTAAGATTTTACGGATTTATTAATCAAAAGTAGTATAGAGACAAAGAACTTGATAAAGTTATACATTATTTAAACTATCAACAGAGTTATTCTCGTTGATGGTATCTTGAGGTCTGAGGAGTCCCTATGTCAAAAATTCCCTTTCAGATAAGTGTAGCCTTAGCAACTTTGATGACTGGTGGTATCGCCAGTGCGACGGTGCAAACCCCGATTGAACCCATGGAGTTCGATCGCACTCCCACTACAATGCCGATCGCACAAGCTCAATTGCTGGATCAATTGTGGCAACAGGTGAGCCAGTTACGGGGTGTGGGAAAATATCGTGAGGCGATCGCGATCCTAGAGCGAATCGTGCAAATTGAACCAGAGGCGTTCTTGGCGTGGTATTGGCGCGGCGAGATATTCAGCAGTTGGGGACAGTACGAAAGCGCGATCACATCTTACGATGAAGCGATTCGACTTCAACCTAATTATCTCTTAGCACAGTATCAGAAAGGACAAGCCTTATACGAACTTCAACGCTATCAGGCGGCGGTGACAACTTGGCAACAAACCTTACGCTTAAACGCCGAATCGGAGTATGAACAAACTTTAATCTCCACCGTCATCCCCAAGCAAATCGCCCAAGTGCTGTCTTATGAGTTGCGAGAGTATAATCAGGCGCTTTCCATCTATGACCAACTGTTGCAAACGAATGAGCAGATGGCGTCAGTTTGGGTAGAACGCGCCGCCGCACTGTATAAACTGGAACGGTATCAAGATGCTGTCGCCAGTTGTGACAAAGCCTTAGAACTTGAACCGCGAAACGCCCTCGCCTGGAAACGACGGGGATTAGCACTGTATCAATTAGAACGTTACGACCAAGCGATCGCGTCTTTAGAACGGGCGGCGAGTTATGATGCAACTGATTTAGAAGTAACCACCTTACTTTCTATTCTCACCACCTCTGGCGAATCCACAACTGAAGTCAGTAGCGCCCAACAACGACTCGTGGCGCTGCAAACAGAAATTCGCACCGCTGAAGCCCGATTAGAGGAATTGCGGAATGAACGCCAAACCGTAACCGCCCAACTGGAAGCTTCTCAATCTCAAGTACGTCAATCGCAACAGCGATTAGTCGCCCTGCGCGAAGAAATTCAAACCGCCCAAACTCAACTCGAATCATTCCAAGTGGAAATTCGGGAATCTCGCCAACAGTTAGTCGCCATTCGAGAAGAAATTGAAACCACCCAAGCCCAACTCGAATCCTCGCAAGCGGCGGTGCGCCAATCTCAACAGCGGTTAGTTGAAGTGCGAGAGGAAGTAAGTAGCGCTCAAACCCAACTGACATCTTTACAGAGTGAACGCCAAAGCTTAGAAGCCAGACTGGTTGAGGTACGGGAGGAAATTGAAACCGCTCAAGAACGCCTGGAAGCCTCTCAAGCATCTGTGCGCCGCTCTCAACAACAGTTAGTTGAAGTACGGGAAGAAATTAACACCGCCCAAGTCGAATTGACATCACTCCAAAGTGAACGCCAAAGTCGAGAGGCGAGACTGGTGGCGATACAGGAGGAAATTGAGACATCTCAAGAACGTCTGGAATCCTCTCAAGCATCTGTGCGCCAATCTCAACAACGGTTAGTCGAAGTGCGAGAGGAAGTTAGTAGCGCTCAAGCCCAACTGACATCACTTCAAAGTGAACGCCAAAGCGTAGAAGCCAGACTGGTTGAGGTACGGGAGGAAATCGAAACGGCTCAAGAACGCCTGGAAGCCTCTCAATCTTCGGTGCGACAATCTCAACAACAGTTAGTTGAAGTACGGGAAGAAATTAACACCGCCCAAGTCGAATTGACATCACTCCAAAGTGAACGCCAAAGTCGAGAGGCGAGACTGGTGGCGATACAGGAGGAAATTGAGACATCTCAAGAACGCCTAGAAGCCTCTCAATCTTCGGTGCGACAATCTCAACAACGGTTAGTGGAAGTGCGACAAGAGGTTAGCAGCGCCGAAGCCAGAGTTGAGTCGCTTCAGAGTGAACGGCGAAGCTTAGAAGCCCAACTGGTAGCGGTACGGGAGGAAATCGAAACCGCTCAAGAACGCCTGGAAGTCTCTCGCCGTGAATTTAGCAGCGTACAACAGCGTTTAAGTACATTACAAGGTGAAATCCAAACCACCGAACAACAAATCGCGACGGCTCGAACTGAACTGCGTCAGTTGGAAGAGCGCAAGACAGTGGAAGCTGAGGAGTTACAAACTCTGCAAGTTCAGTATTGCAGTGTGCAGGAAGATTTAAGTGAACTAGAAGTCGCCATACGTCGCCTGCGGGGGGCGCAACTCGCATCTGATGCAGTTCAACGCTGTCAATTCTCCGATGACACGTTAGAAGTAGAACGCATAGAGCGCGATGAACCCGTGCAGGTCGATAATAGACAAACGGATGACAGAAATGCTAGTCGAGCGACTACAGTAGCCGATACTAGCCAAAACCAGTCTGTCACCCTGAGTAACGGCTATCAAATTACTTTTGAGAGTGTTCGTTACAGTAGCAGTAATACCTCAGTGTGGATATACCGGATGGAAGAGTTACCTCAAGCCCAAGATTTGAGTAACTGGGTGTTAGAAATTCCCAGTTGTGCAGCGATAGTGAATAGTTCGCCAGGAGGAGAAATCGTGAATCCTGATCCGAATGCACGATTGAGCGGGATTAAGTGGCAAACTGGAGCTGGGTTTCAAGATGGAGTTTTTTCAGTGACCCTGAATGGTCAATGGGAGATTGGCAACGTTAATGTGGCGGCTAAAGGTCCCGATGTCGTGGTGGGGACAGTTGCTGGACCGAGTTGTACTCCTCGTTTGTAGTGGGCACTTTAGTGCCATAAGCGCTCGCATCGCTGACTACTATAGCAGTAGAGTAGAGACGTTGCATGCAACGTCTCTACAAAAATGTAGGGGAACGATATGTCGTTCCCCTACAGATGGTGATTCAATGGTAAAACCTAATTAAGCAATTTCTCGCGAATCGTGATAACACCAAGCCAATACAGTCGCACCGACAATTAACTTAATCGCTTCTAAGAACCAATAGCCTTCATGCATCTCAACCATTCCGCTTGCCATACCCGTTGCTGGCTCAAACAGATTCAGTTGCATCGCTAGAGCGCTCATCTGGGGCGTCATGATGTAGGTATTAATGATAGCAATTGCTAACAGAAGCCCAGATAATACGATTGACCAGCGTCGGACATGATGATAGAGATTAGATGTACCACGTAATGCCAAAAGGCTGGTTAAAACTAAAGCGGCACAGAGTAACTCGATTCGATTAAACATCCAGAAAATCGAATAACCCGCACTGGCAAAACTGGCGTCGTTCAACATTCCAACCGTTCCCAGAGTGGGCATGATCACGAAGTCTAGAATAAAGCTACTACTTAACCACAGACCCAAGACAAACAGAGCAATCGTTTGCCAGGTGGGTCGCTTTGTGCTAGTCCCAAATACAGCATTCATAATTTTTCCTTGAATTCCTCTGTTATTTTTAGCTTAACCAAGATTAGAGCAAAAAAATGTAAAATATTCTTGCGAAGCACTCGCGATAATGTTGCGTTTTTTAAAGTTGTCATTCGTCATTTGTCATTTGTCATTCGTTAGGAGACAAGGAAGGCGGGGCGGGTTTAGTCACATCTGGGTGAGGGTAAGCAACGATAGTAGTGAAACCCGCCCCTACACACTTTCCTAATGCCTCAGGCTAGATTGGAGTGGCAATGGCGATTGAAGTGTACAGATGGAACTGATCGAACCAAGAACAGGATTGGGAGTATCCGCTGAGGCGGACAGGTTATCGGGATACTCAGAGGGACTAGAGTTCAATCCAATCGGGGAAGTCAATGGGAGACCCAACCGCGATCGCCGCCTTGTCGGTGAGGCGTATATCCCAGAGTTACAGCCACTTCCAGATATTGACGTTGAAGCGGCAATTCCGTTTCTAGAACGCCGCTTATCTAGTGTAGACGTTCCAGAGACATTAAACACTGAATCAGAGAATGCGACAGGGCGAGATATCCTCACCGGGTTGGATTTGGGAAACGCCCACAACGGTACTTTAGTATTCGTAGACGCCGGGATTGCAGACGCTGAAACCTTAGTGGCTGGGGTTGTCCCTGGGGCTGAGGTGGTTAGGCTGACACCGGATCAGGATGGGGTTCGCCAAATTACTCAGGTATTGGCACAACGTCAAGGATTATCCAGTGTTCAGATTATCTCCCATGGCATGTCGGCTGGTTTGCAATTAGGCGCAGGAGAGTTGAACCTGGATACACTGAATACGTATGCCAATCAGTTGCAAACCTGGGCAGGGGCGTTAACACCGGAGGCTGATATCCTGTTCTATGGCTGTAATCTGGCAGCAACTGCGTCAGGACAACAGTTCATCGAACAAGTGAGTCGGTTGACAGGGGCAGATGTAGCCGCCTCTAGCGATCGCACGGGGAGTGCAGCCTTGGGTGGTGACTGGGAGTTGGAAGTATTCCAGGGGACGATTGAATCCGATGTGGCGTTGCATAAGTGGGCGCAGTCGGCGTATCAGGCGGTACTGGATGCGGTAGATAATAATCTCACCGTCAATAGTGCCAGTTTTTTAGGGGGAAATGGGGATGATAGTGGCAATGCGGTGGAAATTGCCCCAGACAGAACCATTGTGATTGGCGGGAATTTTGATCTAACACCGACTCAGAGTTTAGCAGAGGTACAAGGGGCAGTTATCCGTTTGGATTCGACGGGACAAACGAGACTTTCAGTCACTCAGGTGGGCGCTGATGTGGATGACTTGGATCTCAATCGCAATAATGGCAACATAACCGTTGTCGGTGACTTTGGCGTCAAAACTCTTAACAGTGACGCCAGCCAGGTTCTCTGGAGTGCCAATCCCGGTAGCGCCCAACGAGTCGCCGTGGATCAACAAGGTCGGGTGGCTGTCCTCGCCGACGATCAGGTGACGGTTTATAATTCCGAGGGGACTCCCATCGGGAACTTTACGGTAGCCGGAACTCAGATTGCAGATGTGGCAATTGACAGTAATACCTCATCCGTCTTTGTCACCGGATATCGACAGGTAAGTACCAATTTACAGCTTCCCTTACTCCGCAGTTATAGCTACACGGGTGAGATCAACTGGGAAAATTACAATTTTTCGGCTAACGAAGCCGCCGGAAAGGATTTAGGCGCAGATACTCGCGGGTTACGGGTGGCGATTGGACGAGATAATCAGCTTTACTTTGCGGGTAGCTTGGATGGAGGAAATAGTGTTTTTCAACGCAATCCCCAAAACATTACCCAATTTGCCGATAATATTAACATCGACAACTACACAAACACCTCGAACAGTGGTAATGGGAAATTTGCCTATTTTGCCCGCTTGAATCCGGCGACAGGAACTTTGGATCAGGGTCAGATTTTCCTCACCCGCCTTTCCAGTGGTAAAGGGAATTCCTTTGCGATTAATGCGATTACGGCGGATGCCAATGGCAGAGTGTATATTGGCGGTCAAGCGGGTGCTTCTTTACCCAATCGTGACGAGTTGCAAATTAATGGCACTCCTGTGGGACCCTACAGTGGCTTTGAAGGGGCAGTAATTGCCGTTAGTGAGGATTTTCAAGATCGGGAACTGGTGGGACTTTGGTCGGGAGGTAATCCATCGGGTTCTGAGGTGAATGGGGTGGCGGTGTTTGGAGATATCCGGGCGATGGTGTCCACAAATGCTGGTACGAATATGATTACGGTTAATCCGCTTCAGGGGACTTCGGGGGGAAGTGAGGATGCCTTTTTCTCAGTTTGGCAAAGTCCAGCGACTCCTGTTGGTAATCCACCCACAGGGATTCGTTTAGATAATCAAACCGTTGCTGAAAATACGGCATCGGGGACGGTTGTGGGTCAGCTTGCGACGATTGACCCGGATACAGATGATCGCCATACTTACAGGTTAATTGATGATGCTGGAGGACGGTTTGCGATCGCCGATAATACATTGCAAGTCGCTGATGGTTCTCAGCTAGACTTTGAGACAAATCCGAGTCATCGGGTTACAGTTCGCAGTACCGATGCCGATGGCTTCTCTTTTGAAGAGGACTTTGAGATTGCGATCGCGGATGTTGATGAAAGTGATGATAACCCAACACCAACACCAACACCTACTCTACCCGTTGGTTTAGTGGATCTGGCACAAATTGGTTCAACTCAGGGCGTTTTCCAAGTGGGTGGAACTCCCGGAGAGGCGGTGCGCTTGCAGTTCGACTGGACGTTCCGAGAAGCCCAGTTTAAAAATGAAGTCGGTGTCTTGCGAGTCGATGATGCGATGGGAACGGTGAATGGGGTGCGCCCCGGTGATCCCGGATATGCCCAGCAAGCCTTAACCCGTGCCGAACGTCAGGTATTATTTGCCCGAGGTGAGACTGTGGGTAAGGGTGTGGATTTGAGTCTCCAAGGGGGAGACTATTGGGTGTTTTATTTAATTCAGGATAGTACCCAGGCAGACTGGCTAGCCGAGAATCCGGACAATCGTCTGGATGGGGAAACCATTGCCTTTTTCTCCGTCACGGCGGCAAATCCGGATCAGTTTAACCACGTTCAACGCACCGAGTTGGGGGATGGGATGGTGCAACTGGCTTGGGAAGATCTCACGGGTGGCGGCGATCAAGATTTTAATGATGTTATCTTCAATGTCAGTAACGCCGATTGGACGGTGCCAGGGGAGTTGGGTGAGATGAGTTCCCTGATTGTCAACTGGATGGCACAAGATAGCGTGATCAGTCATGAACTGGGTTTATTTCTATTTGATCATCCTGATGGGCGAATCGGTAATTTATTCCCTGGTGATCCAGGATATGCTGCAGCTGCCCTGTCTCAGCGGAATCGCCAGGTTATCGTTGCACCAGGAGAGACGGGGAATGGGCAACGAACCCTGAATGTGGAGGGCGATCGCGTTTTAGGATGGTATTTGATCCAAAACGGCACAACCGAACAGTTTTTACGGGAAAACCCCGACAACTTACTGGGGAATTCCCCCTTAGCCTTTTTCTCAATAATTGCCGCCAACCCCAATGGAATCGATAACTTCTGGCGACTGTCTCCCAATGAATTTGCCTGGGAAGACCTGACAAATGATAGTGATATCGACTTTAATGATGTAATGATACGTATTCAGTTTGGCTAATCGTCTCTACCCCAAAAGCACCATGAAAGCGACCTCTCTCACACCCCTGCAACGATTAAAAATCCCCCCCTACTGGCTTCTTGCTATAGCGGCTGGCTTAGTTGCCATTTACATGACACTCAGTTGGAAAGCCGGAGACGAAGCCCAGCTTGGCATGAGTGTTTTGTTTTGGCTAGCTGTCGGTTCCCTGCTGTGGGGCAAACGCCATGAGTTAAACCTGGAAAGTGGAGTCCTCCCTAGCATCGCTGGGGCGTTAGTCATTGGTTTTGTCCTCTGGTACAGCGCCAGCATCAGTGGGTTGAAGCTAACCAATGAAAATGTGCAAAGGCTGGCACCATTACTGCGCCTGCTGCCGTTTATTTCTGCCATTGGTGTGGCGTTACTTGCCTCTGGGTTTAAAGGATTCAAACAATACTGGCAAGAAATAACCATCCTGTTTTTTCTCGGTGGACCGGCGACAATTGCCTCATTTATACCGGATATTTCGCCGATCACGGCTAAATTTTCGGCGTTTATGCTGCACTATATAGGTTTTCAGGTCTATCTCTACGATAAGGTCTTTATTAATCTGCCTGATGGTGGCGTTAAGGTGTATCATGGCTGTTCCGGCATGGAAGCGATGACCTATGTGTTAGGACTATCGGTGATTTGTCTAATCATGTTTCCCATCAGTCGCCGCAAGCAGTATTTCGTGCCAATTATGGCGTTGGTTGTCGGATTTGTCGTCAATAGCTTCCGGGTGGCGTTGATGGCGGTGCTGGCAAATGCCCAAAATATGGAAGCGTTTAAATACTGGCATGAAGGCGAAGGTTCTCTAGTCTTCGGGATGATTGCCGTAATGGTTTTCGGCGTGTTTTACTGGTTCCTGCTGCGGCTGGAGGACGCGAGTTCTCCGGAGGCTGAGGAGGCATAATGTCCTGGAAACAGGTGCGAATTTTTGTGTTAGCACTGATTTTGGGAGCCGTTCTCGTGGTGTTGCTGAAAGTCATTCTGGCAACTCTGGCGGAGAAGGGCAAAGGACAGTCAGCGACTCGGCTTCCCAGGCTTGAAATTGTGTATAGGTAGTGAGCAAGATGCTCACACTACAAGGATTTCCCAATTCTTGACATTATGGTTTAAATGCCGAACATGCTTACCACTCATAATTTAGACAATCTGTTTCCAGAGGTAGGGAAAACGAGATAATCTATTCATGAACCCCGCCCTACGAGAGTTGAGGGCGAGGACTCTCGCGAATACGTTGAACGTTAAACGTCATTAGTCTGCTAACCCATGAATTAGTTGTGATCATTATGTCGGACATAAGACGTAGCTTGCTTCTCGCGATAGCGAGTATGACAAATGACGAATGACAAATAACCGATAATTAAAACCATGACGCAATCAGAAGAAAAAGATAAATTTGTTCCCGCGATCGACCAACTGTGGAAGTTTAGCGCCGGTTTATCCAAATCCATTGGAGTGGTGCGGTGGATCGGCTATGGGTTATTGATTTTGGCATTCTTCGATGTCGTAGAGATATTTGTACCTCCGGTGTTGATGAATCCCGCTTGGGAGTTTCAGACAATCGGACAATTGGTGGAACGGGTTCCTGTACCGTTGCTGGGGTTGGCGCTGGTGTTTCTAGGCGAACGGGATCAACGCACCCGTTGGGAACCTTTAGTACTGAATATTTTGTCCTGGCTGGCTTTGCTGGTAGGGGTTTTGTTCTTTTTACTGGTTCCCTTGGGTGTGGTGAACACAATACGGCTGGATAACCAAAATAGGCAGCAAGTTGAACGGCAAGTTGAACAGCGACAAGAGCAGATTCAACAGGTGAGAGAGGCGCTAGGACAAGCGACAACTGTAGAACAGATGCAGTTTCTGATTAGTCAATTGGATAGTCAAGGGCGCACCCCACAGATTCAAGGTACTGAGCAGTTAGCTGAGGTGAAAGAGCAGCTTTCGACATTTTTGGAACAGGGTGAGACGCGGATGCAGGAGCAAGCTCAAGAGCGGAAGAAGTCTCAGCGCTTGCGGTTGCTGGAGAATTCGGTGAAGTGGAATTTGGGCGCTTTGGTGTCTGCGGCTTTGTTTATCAGTGTCTGGCGTTTAACCGGTTGGGCTAGACGTAGCGAGTGATTCCAGGTGTTTACGATATATATCTCGCACGGGAGCGAGTGTGTCATTGGAGAAAGAAGCGATCGCGCACAGAATCTCAACAGCTATTCTGGCGGTTCGGGTTCAAAAAGATAAATGTAGGACTTAAGCACACACGCCATTTATGGTAGGGGTACGATATTATCCATTGGTGTCAACTTAAGCGGAAAACCCAAGCAATACCTTGACTCTACCCCACCCTAACCCTCCCCTTATCAAGGGGAGGGAACATTTCCTCACAAGGGTAGGCTTTTTAAGATGGGGGTCTAGGCAAGACAAGGAAGACAGGTAGACCAGTAGACAAGGAAGAGTGAGAACGAAAAATAGGGCGTTTCGGCTTTTAGAAGTGAGGTTGACCGAACCGAATTCTGTACGGTTTTCCCCCCTTGTCTTCTTTCCTTCCTTGTCCTCCTTGTCTTGTCCCAACCCTAAAATAAAAAACCTACACCTGTCAGGGGAACATTTCCCCCCTTAACAAGGGGGGATTAAGGGGGGTTATTTTTAAGGCAGCGAGATTCAAAGGCTCACTTAGCTTGCGTTTCCTCTTAAGTTGACGCGGATAGATAGAGGCAAAGCGGGAGTTCCCGTAGAATTTGGAGCTAAAATATCGGCAAGTGTAAGAGATGGATACGTGTTTTTAGACCGTATCAGTTGGGAGAATTTTAATGAATCTGCCGATTTAAAAACTCAAATAGAAGCTTATTATAACTACACAGGAGCCTATCCAGAATCTGTTCATGTAGATAAAATCTATCGCAGTCGAGCCAATCGAGCCTTCTGCAAAGAAAAAGGAATTAGAATCAGCGGCCCTCCCTTAGGAAGACCGAAAGCCAATGTCAGTCAAGAATTAAAGAAACAAGCCCAAGAAGACGAGAGAATTCGCAATAATATTGAAGGAAAATTTGGTATATCAAAACGTAGATATAGCCTAGGTCGAGTCATGGCTAAACTACCTCATACTTGTGAAACAGCGATTGCCATTACTTTCCTCGTCATGAATCTGTCTGCCCTGCTCAGGCAGGTTTTTTTGTCTTTTTTTATGTATATTCTACAATTACGTCTTTTTCGAGGTGGAATTATTATTAAAGCTTATTTCTGCCCGGGTTGTTAACAATAAATACTCATAGTTGCTATCGTGTTATATAACTACTTAATTTCTCAGTTGTATTTGTCCGACTTATTCAGCAGCCCCTAAGTAGAGAAAACTCCTTCTGTTTGTCTAGCAGAGGGGGGTTATTTTTCCTCAAAATGGTAGAAATTCGGAGAATTAACTAAAACTCTAAAACCCTTATCCAATAAAGGTTTTAGCCTTATTTTGATTAATCTTTATAGGAAGTTTACACAAATTAACTCATTCTTCATTGCCACTTTACCCAACACCTAAGCGAAGTCCCTTATAGTGTGAATATAGAAAAGCAAACAAGCCGAAGCCAATCAGTCCAAACGCTTCAGCAATTGAGTTATCTAGTCCTAAGGAGTACTGACATGAAATTCTCTTCTCTTGTTCCTTCTGTTTTAGCCGCTACTGGCGCCGCCGTCGCCATGTCTTCCTTCAATCCTGCTGATGCAGCATTTGTGACCTTTAGTGCCACTCCATTTACTGGAAATGATGCCGAGGTAGATTTTCTCTTAGAAGAAGTAGGCAATGATGTTAAATTTACTGTAACTGTTGATTCAAATGTCAATGGTGGTGGTGATCTTCGTGGCGTCTGGTTTGATATTGCAAATGATTCACTGCTCGATCTTGACATTGACAAAATGGGTTCCAACATCCCTGAAATTCAGCAGAATGCTGGCAGTGTGAGTGACCTTGGGGGTGATGCCAATTTAAATGGTGGTGGTCCTAACAATCCAGGTAACTTCGATATTGGCGTGGAAATTGGAACCCAAGGTGCTTCACCTGATTTTATTCCCTCCACCATGTTCACGGTTAAAAACATCGGTTTAGACCAGTTTCTCGGTCAAAAATTCGCAGCTCGTGTAACAAGTGTAGGTTCAGATGGAGAGGGTAGCAGCAAGCTGTCTGCTGTTGCTCCTACTGAGGCTGAGCCTGTTCCCGAACCCCTCACCATCTTAGGTTCTGCTACCGCTCTAGGAATCGGCGGTTTGCTCAAGCGCCAACAGTCCAAAAAGAACAACAAGGCTTAATTGAGCCTCAAGTATTTCCCTCCGAGTTTACCTAAAATAGAAGCCCAGTAAACTCCTTCTGTAGAGTCAAGCAGAAGGGGTTATTTTTTTGTACAAAAAGAGGTTGTCTACCTTAACTGCGGTAGGGTCTGCTGAATAAGTCTTGTGGTGGGGAGAGGCAACAGGGAACAGGCAACAGGCAACAGTCGCATCTTCCCAAAAAAATTGGGGGTTTGGTTACCAAACCCCCTACTCATCCTTCTATCTTAGGACTTACGCAGACACACTACTGATGGGGGAAAGGTGCGTTACGCTTCGCTAACGCACCCTACAAATAGAGCCTGTGCGTAAGTCCTGTATCTATACCCTGGTGCCCATCTGAGGATTAGTATTGACGCCAGGTGCATTATAGATAGCCCAATCCTGAATTCCACGATTTTGGAAAATGGGTTGCATATTCAGGATCTCGGTTTCTGTACCTTCTACAATCACTACATAATCGCCAACGGAAACTCGTTCATCATAATATTTAGCAGCATCTTCGGGGATTCCCCAACCAATCAGGGCACCGACTAAACCGCCACCAGCGCCACCAATGACGCCTCCTAACAGGGTATTCGCTAAAACAACTCCTAATTCTGTAGCTGCACCGACTCCAGGAATTGCTAATACGCCTAGACCACCAATTAAGCCGAGGAAACCGCCTACAGTACCGCCAGCAGCCGCACCAGCTTTGGCGCCTTCTCCCGCTTGGTTGCCACCGCTTTTATGGAGATCCGTACCGCCAATTTTCTCATTGAGACTGGCGTCTTTAGCAATCACGGAAACTCGATCCAGATCAAATCCTCTATCTCTGAGTTCCATGAGCGCATTTTCTGCCTGTTGACGGCTAGGAAAGACACCAATTGCATGTCTTAATTGTGATTGTGCTACAGCCATATTTTTTCTCCCTATACTTCAAAACCGATCAACCTGTCAGAATGCAGGACTCGGATTATTGTTGCGTTGTTATTCACCTTTCTATTTTGGGAAAAGAACACGAAAAGTTCATCAGTCTGTAGAGAGAATCTGTTGATAGGCAATAGGGAATAGAGAGCAGGGGGAGCAGGGGGAGCAGGGGGAGCAGGGGGAGCAGGGGGAGCAGGGGGAGCAGGGGGAGATAGGGAAGATGAGGGAGATGGGGGAGATGAGGAAAATGAGTAAGTAAACTCAAAACTCTATCTTACCTGTTAAGCTGTCATGCATTTAAATTGGGAATGGGTAGCTACAAGGATTTCGCCATTATTGACATTAAGGTTTAAATGCCGAACAGCTTAACTGTTAACTGTTCCCTGTTCCCTATTCCCTGTTCCCTGTTCCCTAACATAAGACAAATCCCCTAAAACAATCCATCTAGTTCAATTGCCTCAATCATCTGTAAGGCACGAGGATCGCCCACTCTCAACAAAGCCGCTTTTGCATCTTCCCGCACGCCCATATCTTCATCTTCGGCAAAGGCTTCAATTAAACCATCAACCGCACCCGCATAGATAGCATTAGAGGGGAGTTCTCGACAAAGTTGCCCTAATGACCAAGCACAGTTACTGCGTACTGCTGCCATAGGGTCTTGCTTTAAGGCGGTAATTAACGGCGGAATACAGGCAACGATATCGTCATAGTCTAACTTCGCCATCTGTGCCAGAGAACTTGCTGCCCACAAACGCACGGCAGAGATATCTGTAGCTAAGGCATCAATCAAACTGGGCAATGCTCTGCGATCGCGGCAATTGCCTAATGCCCAAACAACCCCTTTACGCACATACCCATTCCAATCCCGGTTCAGTTGCCCAATTAAGGGATCGACGGCTGTTGGATCAGGATTGCGTCCTAATGCATAAGCCGCACTAACCCGTACTAAGGGACAGACATCGTTTAACAGATGAATCAGATGAGGAATTGCCCGTTCATCTTGAAGTTCACAAAAAGCCCGCGCCGCCAGCATCCGTTGGGGCGTTTCTGGAGCGGTTAGCAAAGCCAGCATTGCTTCTGGATCGGGTTGAGTCGCCTCTGAGTGGTCATCAATTGGCTCTATTTCATCCAGAGGGCTTTCTAGCTCACCTGCTGCCTCGATTAATCTTAGCTCGTCATTATCATACATATCTAAAAAAATATCTTATTCCACGGTTATTTGTCATGGGTCATGGGTCATTGGTCATTAATCCTTGGTTAACTTAATTCTCTCACTCAAAAGTATGCCCGTGAACAAAGTGAAGGGTCAAAACTCAGAACTCTTATCCAACCGCCAAAGTTCTACGCTTCTATCCCTAAGGATGAAGTGCGGATCGTTGACAGAGCGGTTTCACCATCCAAAGGGACTGGGTTTGGAATCCTAACTTATCGTAAAGGCTGACAGCCGATGGATTAGACTGAAACACTTGCAACCCAATTTGGCGATCGCCCCGTTCTCTCGCCCAGTTCTCAGCATGGCACATCAGTGCCGAACCAATACCCCGACGCCGATGCTCCGGCATGACATAGAGTAAAAAAACATGAGCATGGCGATCGCCCCTGACCTGATCCACGGCATTTCCCAGCCACAGACAAGCGACAGGTTGATGCGATGGCGCGACGTCACCCTTAGAATTGGCTACGTCTACCCACCACAAGGGTGTCTCTTGACAAAAATACCGCCGTATTGTTTCCTCTAAATGAGAAAAATCCTGCTGTTGAGGAAAAAGCTCTTGGTAACTCAGTTGGAGAAGCTTCAGCAGGGTGGCTTTCTCTAATCGAGAGCCAACTCGTAGCTGATAGCCCGGGATTAAAAATTTACGCATCTGATCGCAATAAGGGAACAGGGGTATGGTTGTAGGGGCGGGTTTTACCGATAACGTTTCGCAGACAACCTCAACTGAACTAAACCCGCCCTTTTTCAGGTGAAAGGTAAGGTGGAACGATGGCGAGCCGAGGGGGACAAGGAATTAGGGGCTGCTGAATAAGTCTTGTGGGAGGCTAGGAAGTTGGGGGAGCAATGATGCATAACACGAGTCATATCATGTCCGCCGAAATAACCGTAATATCCTTCTTCCTTGCAACCTTCCTCCTTCCCTTGGAGCCTTGGAGCCTTCTGCCCTCTGCCTTGTCTGCACCTAAATGTGAGTATTCAACCGGACATAATATCAGGGCGGATTTTGCACAACAGTTATCATGAACAGCGAGACGAAAGTCCCTAAACCCGCCCCTACAAACTCAATACTCAAAACATCCCCAATTCCCTCATACTTACTGAATTGGCATCTTCAATAGGTGCAGGCGCTGCCATATCATTGGGCAAAAAGATGCGAGCGCTAACGGCGAGTAACGCGACGACAAAAACTAAGACGATCAGAAAAGGGGCAATATACTGACGGAAAATAGACATAGGTATCCAATTGGATAAAGATTTGTAACGCCATTGTTATCTATCTTATAACTACTTGGAATTATCGTCTTGATCATCTAATCCCGGTCTGGGCATCGGTACAGCTTTTTTCCGATTAAGCTGACGTAGCAACATTGCCCCAACCACAGCGATGACGAGGGACACCCAACCCGTCAGGGATTGCAGCAGCAAAAACCCTCCGATCGCAAACATAGTACCAAACAACAATAAAATGGCGGCAAATACCCGTTGAATATCCTGTCTCAGGTTTTGAACAGGTAATAAACCCGTGCTTTCCTGTTGACGTTGCCAACCCGGACCGGCTGGACGCACCCGACGATAAAATTCATCTAGAGTTGCCTCAGATTCTGGCGGTGTCACTAACATGGCTGTAATCCATAACCCACTGGTAATAACTGTCGTCACCAATAGACGCAAACCAAACTCCTCAATCTGGATAATCGGGACGATACTGGTGGTTAACCCGACAATAAACCCACCCACCATTGCCGTCAGTTCAGCTATGGCGTTAATTCGCCACCAAAACCAGCGTAAGATTAAGACTAAGCCAGGACCTGTGCCAATGGCAATCACTAACCGAAAAACGGTTGCCACATCCTGAGAAAAGAACGCCGCCATCGCCCCTAATGCCGTCACCACCACTGAAGCAATCCGCCCCGCTAATACCAACTCTGACTGTTGAGCATTCGGTCTGATAAAGCGCTGATACAGATCATTGGTTAAATAAGACGCGCCCCAGTTAATCGACGTAGACACCGTACTCATAAACGCAGCCAGTAGAGACGTAACCACTAACCCCAACATCACCGGGGGGAGGAAATCCAGCATCAGTTTCGGATACCCCAATTCTCGGTCGGATAAATCGGGATAGACGACAATCGCCACCAGCGCCACGAGTATCCAGGGCCAGGTTCTGATCACATAATGAAGAATATTAAATAACCACGCGGCTTTCTCGGCTTCCGCTTCATCCTTAGACGCCGCTAAACGTTGCACAAATTCCCCACCGCCATCACTACGACGAAATGTCCACCACTGGAGAAAAACGTAAGCAAAAAAGGTACTAGAGGTAATTCCCGCCGTTTCACTCCAACGAAAATTATCAGTTATCGGAAAAAAGGATAAACTATCATGTCCAGTCATCTGCTGCACTTTTGGCACAAGTACATGAATTCCACCCACATGATTCACTGCTGCGATCGCGACAACAATTGCCCCAAATAGTGCTAAAAAGAACTGAAAAAAATCGGTAGTGACGACACCCCAAAGCCCCGCAAAACCTGAGTAGATTAAAACCAAAACGCTAACACCAACCACACTCCAAATTTTCAAATTTTCTCCCGGTTCAATCCCCAAACTCTGCCAAAGTTCCAAGGCATCCACCACTTTAATCATGGCAAGCATAGCGTAGCCAATGGCAATACAGTTAATCGGTACGGCAAATAAAAAGGCTTTAGTTCCCCGTAAGATGGCGGCAGGTTTTCCACCATAACGGAGTTCCGTCAATTCGGCGTCAGTGACGATTTCCGAACGTCGCCACAATCGGGCAAAGATATAAATCATCACCAGATGGGCGATGGCAAAACTCCACCATTCCCAGTTTCCGGCAATTCCTCGATTGCCCACCACCCCGGCAATATAAAGCGGTGTATCAATAGAAAACGTCGTCGCTGCCATACTTGTACCCGCTAGCCACCAAGGGAGCGATCGCCCGGAGACGAAAAAATCGACCAAACTCCCTGAGGCTTTGCGAGATAGATAAAGTCCTAACCCCATTGAACCAATCAGGTAGAGCAGGACAATCAGCCAATCAACCTGTTGCATAGTTTTGCGATAACGTTTGACCTGAATTTGATATGATACATCGCTTTTAGGTCAGATAATTTTAGAGGTTAGATTTTCATGTTTGATCAACCTCTCTCAACTTAGTCGGGGCGGGTTTATTCATATCTGGGTGAGGTAAAAAACGATAATAGTGAAACCCGCCCCTACACAGATTGTGTCAGATAGAAAGGTGGCACATCGGTTGGAACTCCACAGGTTTAGCCTCGGTCAGGTTAACCAAACGTAAGACAATTTTCACTAACGAACGGACGATTGAGGCTAATTTTATGCTATATAGAGCTGTTGCCTTTTCCACTTTGGCTGTGCTGGTGGGTAGCGAGTTAACTCAGCCAGCGATGGCGACTCCCGATTCCCCGACAACTAACCCACCATCGGAAACCCGAAACTATGTTGTTCCCACAGAAGCCACCTCAGCCACGCCTTCCCCTAGAACCGTCGCCTCTCCAGAAGCAACGCCAACCCCAGAATTTGCCCAATCTGTTCCCACCCTAAATCAATCGGAACGGTCTAATGATTTAGTTGTCCTGGCGACGGATGTGCAAGTCGTGGGTGTGTCTGAAGAATTGCAGCAGCTTGTCTTAAAAACGATTCGCACTCGCCCAGGGGGTCAAACCAGTCAAAGCCAACTAGATCAGGATATTCAAGGGATTTTAAATACAGGGTTCTTTGCCAACGCCAGTGTCACGCCAACCGCTAATTCTAACGGCTGGGAAGTGGTTTATCAGGTTGAATCCGTTATCGCGCGATCGCTTGAACTATCCGGTAACCAAGTTCTCACTCCAGACGTGGCTAATTCTATTTTTAATCCGCAATTGGGTCAACCCGTTAGTCCCGCTAACCTACGTCAAGGCGTACAACAGTTAGACCAATGGTATGAAGACAATGGCTATATCTTGGCACAGGTGTTAGACGTGCGATCGACATCCGATGGCGTGATTACGGTTGAAGTAGCCGAAGGCGTCGTCAGTGACATTAATTTCCGCTTCCTCGACGAAGAAGGCGAACCCACAGACGGACGAACTCGTGAGGATTTCATTAATCGCGAATTGAACCTACAACCCGGTCAAGTCTTTAATGTAGAGGTTGTCCGCCAAGACTTGCAACAGCTTTACCAATTAGGATTATTTGAGCAGGTAGACATTTCTCTAAATGGTGATGCGAGAAACGTCGATGTTATTTACAATCTGATTGAACGATCAGCTCGTGGCGTCAATGCTGGCGCAGGATATAGCAATGATAGCGGTGTTTTTGGCACACTCAGCTATAACGACTTCAATCTCGGCGGTGTGAACCAGAAACTGGGATTGAATATGCAGTTTAGCCGTCGCGACTTCCAGTTTGATGGCAACTATGGTAGACCCTATCGGGCGAGTAATCCAGAACAACCGGGATATAACGTGAATACGTTTCGCCGTCGTACCGTATCCCGAACCTTCGATGGTGATGTTGATCTCGCCAATGGGGATGATCCCCGTGAAGGACAGTTTGGCGGTGGTGTCAGCTTATCCAAACCCGTGAATGAGGAATGGGATGCGTCGGTAGGCGTCAACTATACCCGCACCAGTATCCGTGATAGTGACGGCGAAGTGAAGGCGGTTGATGAATTCGGAAATCGTCTCTCCTTCAGCGATAGCGGAATTGATGATTTAGTTACCGTTTCCGCCGGAGTGACACGGGATAAACGCGACAACCCCGTTAATCCCACCCAAGGTTCTTTGGTGCGTCTGAGTACGGAACAGTCTGTACCGATTGGTAATGGCAGCATTTTGATGAATCGGCTGGAGGCGAATTACTCCCAGTATGTTCCCGTTGATGTCTTTAATGGCAATAGTCAAGAAGTCTTAGCGTTTAACGTTCAGGGAGGAACTACGATTGGTGACTTACCCCCCTACGACGCCTTTAACCTTGGCGGTCAAAATTCGGTGCGAGGCTACGGTACCGGAGATGTCGGAACAGGGCGCAGTTATGTGTTAGCGTCGGCGGAGTATCGGATTCCTATCTTTAATCCGGTTGGCGCGGTTGTCTTTGCTGACTTTGCGTCTGATTTGGGTTCGAGTGAAACTGTACCGGGAGAACCCGGTGTGGTGCGGGGTAAGCCGGGAAGTGGCTTTGGTTACGGTGCAGGATTGCGTGTTAATTCCCCGGTGGGTATCATCCGCGCTGATTTAGGATTTAATGACCAAGGAGATAGCCGAGTCCAGTTTGGTTTGGGTCAACGGTTCTAACATAGGGACTGGTGAATAAGTCTTGTGGTGGGGTAGGGAGCAGGGGAAGCGGGGGAAGCTGGGGAAGCTGGGGAAGCAGAAGAGAAGGTTATATCTTGAGAATGCAACTTGGTATCAAATCCTTACCGTTCCCTGTTATATCAAATCCGGTTAAACAACCTCACTAAAAATGGCTGAAATCCTCATTCTGACGTGATTGCATTTGTGTTCAATCAACAGGATTCGATATTAACAGTTAACTGTTAACTGTTAACTGTTCACTGTTCACTGTTCACTGTTCCCTAATCTCAACCTTTAATTTTTGTCCAAAGTCCAATGATCACAATAATCCCCGATAATGAACAAACACTAAAATAGCCGCCCACGAACCCAAGGCGACTTTGACGGCGACTAGGATATTGAGTAGAGGGATAATCCCGCCACTGAGGAGTTTGCCTAACTCTCCATGGGGTAACTCGATTCCAACCAGAGTGATGGCGGCTAGGACAATGAAAACCAGCACCGAAACCTTCTCCCATCTAGAGGCGTGCCAGCGCTTATAGATCCCCTGCATCCACTCCGTTGATGAAGTAATCGCCACCAAACCGATCGCGGTTCCTCCAGCTACCCCAGCCGCAAATCCACCACCAGGGCTAAGATGTCCCCGAATCGCCAATTCGATACCCACCAAAGCGGAAATGGTTGCTCCCAAACGCGCCAGAATGATCGAGGGTTGATCGCTAAATTGATAGACGGTGCAGAATGGCTTCTCATCCGCCAGCAGAAACCGCACACCCATAATCGCGATCGTAAATACCACTACTTCAAAGATCGTGTCATACAACCGATTCCGGAAAATGATACCCGAAACCACATTGGACACGCCACTGTCTTCGACAACGGCTTCAACGATAGAAATATCCGACAAATCCGGTGCCGAATTGGGCATATTGCGCGTGATCAGGAATATGACGTACAGCGCTACCCCGGCTGCAATGTAAACCCATTTCATTAGTGTCCCTCTCCTGAATCTGGTGTATTGATATAGGTTAAATGTGTCGCGGGTGACGACAGTTCGGTTCGCATGATGTCATAGAGACGTTGCACCCGAGTCGCGGTGTGATAAGATGGCGTCTCAGACTCCGGTACTGTCGGGTCTTGAGGCTCTAGTTCGGTTTCGTGCGATCGCGTACAGGTGGCATGAATTTCTTTCTCCATCAGCGCCCGATGCAACGCCTGCTGATCCGTGTACGGGACTAACTCGACACGCATATAATGCTTGCCAAAAATGCCGCGTAAATCATCCATCAGTTCCCCAAAATGCTGCTCAACTTCTTCCGTAGTCGGCACTTTATCGCCACTTTCTTCAAGTACACCCAGACGCATCGTTAAAGATGAACGCACCGCCACGGCATACAGCGTAATCGCCAGCATGGTACCAACTAAAGCTTCGGTCAACGCCACATCTGCCGCGCCTAACACGGCATAAACCAATGCCGCTACCGCTCCCAAGATACCCCGAATCACCAAAGCATGGTAAGGATTCACCTGAAAGATCAACATACAAGAAGCCAAAGGCAGCAGCGCAATAATCACATAGATATCACTTTCATTCATAGTCAACCTCTTTCCCACTACTTGAACAGTACGCCAACACATACCCCAGCACCGTATTCCAAATCGCCAAGGAGATGATGGCGAGAATCAGTAGGGGCCACTCACTGGGTATTTTTAGCAACAATCCGACGATAATACTCATTGAGCCAAGAGTATCTGCCACCGAAAGAGTATGGAGTTTAAATAATACCGATCGGTGACCAATCAACGGAAAAGTTCCCCAAAACCAGAAGACAATTCCTAACCCAATACAGATATAACTAAGCACGTTGATCATAATAGGACTCTTCTGCTAAATCACTCATGCGTTTCAGGATATGTGCCAACAACATTAATCCGGCATTTCCCACACTCAGAATAATCACCCCGACGACTCCGATCATCCAGTCATCCCGTAAGACAGAGACAACCAGAATCATGATTGAGGTTTTAGTCGCAATACTGGCAAATGCCAACATTTTTTGCCAAATATCATCATCCTGCCATGCCTCATACATGGGGATTAGCAACGCCAACAGCATAGTAATTAAAATCAAATTCATGTTCGTTTTCTCCGGCTAATTCGGTGGACTTCATAAGACCCTTCCTCGTGGTATTTTAAAACAATTGTTTTGGGTGTAAACGTAATTAAAAATATATCGAGGAAAACCAGTCCAGGTGTGCGCTGGGGTTTGACTCGTTCCAGAATTACATCTTCATATTTATGAGGACGGAACATAATTTCAAATGCCTCAAAATACGCCTGGGGAATCGCCACAAGTACCTCCCCCAGCACCCGCAACCAATCCTTTAATGATTCCGGAGTTTTGGGACGTCCCGGCAAGAGAAGGGCAATGGCGATGCCAATGATGATATTTGGTACACTCAGACTAGCGGTGAGCAAAAACCAGATGGTTAATCGCAATATCAAATTCAGATGTCCAATCATTTTTCGTCATTTGTCCTTTGTCATTTGTCACTGCGGAATAGCTAGAATAGAATTGATCACATAAATTTTTCTACTTATATCGTCATTAAAATTCAAGCGAATACCATCCCAAACAACAGCAGCAACATTAAACTCATCAGCCCAATCAGATGATCGAATTGCTCAAGCATACGAGGGAGTTTGATGGCAAGTCGTTTGAAAATCAAAAAATATGCCAACCATCCAAGTGCGATGGTGACTAGGGGTTTCACGATATTCTTAACCGTATACGCCTCGTAATACACAGCATTTGCTAAAATTAAACCCCCGATTAATAGGAGCATGGCTAACCAGAAACCGGGCTTGACATTTCCTTCTCCTTGTGTATTGTGAGGCAGAAAAATGAATTTAGCAAAGGATATTGCCGTTCCCAACGCTGCAATATTCATGCCAATCACTTGCCAGGGCAAAAGATTTTTCATCGTCAAAACCTTCGCCCCAAAACCAGACAATAGGGGAAAGCCGGAGATAGAGAAACTAGCGATGACTAGGGCAATCCAAATTGGGGTATTAATCGGCTTATGGTGCAGTTCTTTGAGGTTACGGCTGGGTAAGGTTCCCGCAATTAGGAACAGCGCTGATTTGACTAACCCGTGGGTTAGCCCATAAAAACCACCGACTTCGGGTGCTGCTAGGACAAAGCCTAACTGCGAAATCGTGTGAAATGCCAACATTCGCTTGGTATCTTTCTCAAAGACGGCATAACCGACTCCCAGCACCGCTGTGCCCACGCCGAAGAATCTGACAATGGGATCAATCTCTGGCATCATTAAAGCAAAGCGCATCAGGGGAAACACGCCGGCTTTTACCACAACCCCTGATAGCAATGCTGACACGGGTGTCTCGGATTCCGAGTGGGTCAACGGTAACCATAATCCCGATACAAAAATACCCCCCTTACTCAACAGTCCCAGAAAAATCAAGGCAATTGCCTCGATGGGTGCATTGCTTAACCCCGCATAAGCAAAGGAATAATTCGCCTGATACACCAACACCGCACCCATCAGATAAAACAGCATTGCTACGTTGCTGATCAACAGATAGCGCAACGCCACCCAAATCGAACGATTGGTTCGGGGATAGGCAATTAACAGAAATGCGGCAATACCAATGACCTCTAACGCCACGTATAAGCTGATGAAATCGGCGCAGATAAAGGCGGCATTAACACAGCCATGTAAAATAATCATCTGTGTATAAAAAAAAGCCGTCTTATTGGTGTGCCAACAATAGAGGATAACAGCGGTTGTGACTAGGGCATTGGTGAATATAAAAAAACCGCTCAATTGGTCAGCGATTAAGGTGACGCCGAAACTATCCAATAATTGCAGGGTTAATGGCGATTTAGCCACAAATAACTGCAACGCATATCCAGCCGAAACCAGGGCGACGCCCAGTGCGAGATAGCGGTCAAGTTTAGGGAACAGATAAATGCTGAACCCCACAAATAGCGGTAGTGCGATCGAGACAATTGTCAATGTACTCATGGGGTATTGTGCTTCTCAATCTCGCTGCTTTCTAACGTCGGATGATCCCGTGCTAGCTTCATCACACCGACTAGCATCAGAGCTTGAATCGAAAAGCCGATCACAATCGCGGTTAAGATCACCGCTTGGGGAACTGGATCAGAGTAAGTGCCATTTTCGACGTGGGAAATAATCCCATTTTCGACGGAAATAATCGGTGTGAACAAGGCTTCACCTTTGCGTGATGCGATCAGCACGTAAAAGGCAATAACCCCCGTACTCATCACATCCATGGAGATGATCTTCATCACCAGGTTTTTTTTCAGGATGATGCCGAAAAATCCGCACAGGATGGTGGCAAATATGCAGGCTTCTAACACGGGTATGCTGTCCTGGAAAAAGGTGCTAAAACATATATAGCACGTTTTAATAGTGCTAACCAAGACGGACACTATTGGAAAGTGTCAATGCCAACCATAGACTTATACCACAGCAAAGGATTGGTTTGAGCAGGGGAAGCTGGGGGAGCAGGGGAAGCTGGGGGAGCTGGGGAAGCTGGGGGAGCAGGGGAAGCTGGGGGAGCTGGGGAAGCTGGGGGAGCAGGGGAAGCTGGGGAAGCTGGGGGAGATGGGGAAGATGAGGAAGCTGGGGGAGCTGGGGGAGCTGGGGGAGATGGGGAAGATGAGGAGTTATTTGGATTTGTTAATAATCCAATGATGGGAATTGTTAATTAAATGTACTAAACCACTGAGAACTTGATTATAAGTCCCATAGAGTTCTCTTCCTTGTTCTAAATCTAAATACTGACATTTGACAGCAAACTTTATCCAGACTTGAGTTTCAGCCGATTCAGCTTCACTATCATTCAATTTGGCAATAAAAGCCGCCTCATAGCGACGTTTCCTCCATGCTTCTGCCAGATTAGCACAAACAGAACGTGAAGAACGACGAATCTGATCAGTTAATGAATAGCGTTCTTCTACAGGAAACCGTTTAGAAAGTTCAAAGATTTTCATTGCCACGTCATAACCATTTGATACACAGCTAAATCTTCATGACTTTTAACCAGTTCTTTCCTTTTTTTCCGTTCTTCCATATTGACCCTATCTCCTCATTTTCCAGACGCACCATGGCACATCTCCCCTATCTCCCCTATCTCCCCTGTCTCCCTCATCTCCCTCATCTCCCCCATCTCCCTCATGCCAATACCATCTTGAATAGAAGAATCAACGCTAGACTCATCACTCCCATGAATCCGATCAGATGTTCCAATTGCTCAAGCATACGGGGAAGTTTGAGTACCACTCGTTGAAAAATCAAAAAATATGCCAACCAGCCAACGGCGATGATTGCCAGGTTTTTGGTGATATTTGCTAGGGTGTATCCCTCTAAATAGATCCCGCTTGCGGCAATCAGCGCACCGAGCAGTAGTAGGATTGGAGTCCAGAAACTGGCTCGCACAGGCTTCCCTTTCCCATGGGGCAGAAGGATGAATTTGGCATACACCATTGCGGTTCCCACCGCCCCTAAGTTCATGACAATCTCTTGCCAAGGTAGGACGTTTTTCAACGTCAAAACCTTCGCGCCAAAGCCGACGAATAAGGGAAAGCCCGAAATTGAGAGGCTAGCCATGACTAGGGCAATCCAGAGTCCAGTATGCATGGGCTGCTCTTTAAGTTCCTTAAAGTTTCGGCTGGGTAAGTTACCCGCGATCAGGAACAGCGTTGATTTCGCCAATCCATGGGCTAGGGCAAAAAAACCGCCAACTTCTGGTGCTGCGAGTATCCAGCCTAATTGGGAAATGGTGCTAGATGCTAGCGTGCGCTTGGTATCTTTTTCAAAGAGGGCAAATCCAACTCCTAGCAGCGCGGTACCCACGCCGAAGATCCTGACAATCGGATCGATCGCCTCCACCATCAACGCAAAGCGCACCAGGGGAAACACGCCCGTTTTCACCACCACCCCCGATAGCAGTGCGGATACCGGGGTTTCGGATTCCGAGTGGGTCAAAGGTAACCACAATCCCGATACAAAGATACCCCCTTTACTCAGCAGTCCCAGAACGATCAGGGCAATTGCCTCAATGGGCGCATTACTCAACCCCTCATAAGCAAAGGAATAATTCGCCTGATACACCAACACCGCACCCACCAGATAAAACAGCATTGCCACGTTGCCGACAAACATATAACGTAAAGCCACCCAAATCGAGCGATTGGTGCGGGAATAGGCAATTAACAGAAATGCCGCAATACTAATTACTTCTAACGACACGTATAAGCTGATGAAATCGGCACAGATAAACGCGGCATTGACACTGCCATGTAAAATAATCGTTTGTGTATAAAAGAAAGCTGTCTTATTGGTGTGCCAACAATAGAGAATAACGGCGGTTGCGACTAGGGCATTGGTTAATATAAAAAAACCGCTCAGTTGGTCAGTGATTAAGGTGACGCCGAAATTATCCAATAATTGCAGGGTTAACGGCGCTTTAGCTACAAATAATAACTGCAACGCATATCCAGCCGAAACCAGGGCGACGCCCAGTGCCAGATATCGGTCAAGTTTGGGGAACAGATAAATGCTGAACCCCACAAACATCGGTAGTGCGATCCAGGCAATCGTCAATGTACTCATGGGGTCTTTTATTTCTCAATCTCGCTGCTTTCTAAGATCTGATGATGCCGTGTTAGCTTCATCACCCGCTTTTTTTCAGGATGATGCCGCAAAATCGCACAGGATTGTGGCGAATAAGCAGGCTGCTAACACGGGTATGCTTTCCGGTGAAAAGGTGCTAAAACATTTATAGCACGTTTTAATAGTGCTAACCAAGACTGACACTATTGAAAAGTGTCAATATCAACGATAGACTCATACCACACCAACGGGTTGGTTTGAGCAGAGGACGACATGATAAAACATGCAATAGCCGGATTAAAGAACCGATTCGTGGCAAGTCAATACTTAACCTCAGCCCTGAATTGCCGCATACCGTTGGCGGCTGAAGGACTGAAGGTGTACCGCCGGAACCTGTCTACTCTTGCGATCAGGACACTAAAACCGTGACCATTTTGGATGTATCAACACCGTTTCAATTGGTTGGACGGCAAGCGCAATTCCAACGAATCACCCAGGTTTTAGCCCATGAGGGCAATCTGTTGATTGTAGGAGTACCGGGAAGCGGACGGCGGACTCTGGTACGACGGGCGGCTGGGGAAGTTGGCGTGAAAATTCTGGAAGTTGACTGTATCCGGGTGACTGATGGTCAGCGCTTTGTGCAACTGCTGTGCGAGAGCATCAATCAGACGTTTCTCAGTGCAACGGCTCACACTTTAATGCAAGAGTGGATTGAACACAAGGCGGCTGAATTATTTGTCCTCAACGATAACCGACGAGGTAGAGCGCAGCTAAAACCAATTCGGGCAAAGAGTCAAGAGCAGCAATGGAAAGCATTTGAGGGATTACTGGAACTCCTACAAGAATTAACCGAATCTACAGGTGAACGGGTGGTGCTGATTTTGGAAAGCTTCCCCCACATTCGCTCTTGGGATCGCCATGGGGTGTGGGAAAATTTTTTGAAGCAAGAGATCGAGCGTCAGACTCAGGTGAGTTATGTATTGGTAGCAACGATCGCAGAAATTAGCATTCATCCTGATGAACCGGGGAATAGTTTAGAAATCGTGCAGCTAGCCCCCTTAGCCGATGATGTGGTGGCGGCTTGGGCGCAGGAGGTTCTGTATCGGGAAGGGCTAACCTTCGATCCGCGATCGCAAGCTTTGGAACTGTTTGTCAATGCAGTGCAGGGACATTTAGGCGATGCTTCCGCACTGGTACGACGCCTCCAGTCGGTGCGAGTGGCTGACGGATTAATTCGCGATCGCCACATCCAGCAGGCAATTCAAGAGCTATTATCTGACCTATCCATGGTTTTCGAGTCATTACTGATGCTGCTTCCGGCGAATCAGGCGCATCTGTTGGAGTCTCTAGCGTTAGATCCGACTGACAAGCCCCAAAGTCGCGATTATATTCACAAACATTACCTATCCAGAGGCGGGAGTCTCCAAGGCGCGATCGCCGGATTACAACACAAAGGCTTGATTTATGGCTCCGAGCAAAATTATCGACTAGCTCTCCCTCTGTTGGCATTGTGGCTACGCCAACGTTTGAGTTGATTTCAAATTTAGCGCCATGCCCTCAGAATAGAATTGGAGGGGCTATACAAACCAAGTCCGCAAGGTAAGGACTGACAAAAAAGGTTGGAAACCCACGTAGGTGGGTTTTGTTTGTGTAGCCGCGATTTCTAATCGCCAAGTGCAAGATATCAGTAGACTTAGCGTAAATGAGTAGTAGCAAGACACATTGCGGTGACACTAACTGATAAATCAAGCGATACCCACCACTTTTGCCAGCGGGAATATCACTATTCTTTGCCCGCACCTTGAAAACAACATAGTTTGTCCCAGCAATCTGAGCGCCAACAAAATTTCCAGCCTGAAGCTCATCAATTATGGGTTGAATATCCTTACGAATCTGACGATAACGCTTGGAGAGGGATTTCAGCCGACGCTTAAACGGCAACGTAAATCGAACCTCAACAGCCGAATTTTCAGACATCAATTTCATCCCATAATTCAGAGATAGGTAACGTTTGCCCTGCTTTCACATGACGAAGGGAATCCTTCAAATCTGCTAGAATTTGCTCATTAGGTTCTGCTTCATCAATTTGTCCAAGCTCATCGGCACAAGCCTGCAACGATTTTAGAAGCTCTTCCCAAACATTCAGAGGAACTAATACGCCCGTTGTTTCACCATGAGCGTTGGTGACATATTGCACCAGCTCACGAACCTCCGCAATCGTCATTTCACTA
Organism: Coleofasciculus sp. C1-SOL-03; assembly: GCF_040220555.1. Classification (NCBI taxonomy): domain Bacteria; kingdom Bacillati; phylum Cyanobacteriota; class Cyanophyceae; order Coleofasciculales; family Coleofasciculaceae; genus Coleofasciculus; species Coleofasciculus sp. C1-SOL-03. The sequence goes on along the minus strand of NZ_JAVJUO010000155.1, from coordinate 42,070 downwards.
TCCTCACCGCTACACATAAATAATAGCAATCTGGTTTTCCTGTGTGGTACAACTAAAAAACTCCCATACCTGGAGACAGACCCCTCCCTGACCCTCCCCTTACCAAGGGGAGGGAATAACGGAACATAACTTGAAAGCCTGTTCTTTGAGTTCTTGTAACGACATGGGAATGACTCCAGCTTTCTACAGATGCCAGTCATTATATAATATAGCGATTTCCAGTCTGATGCGGTACTTCGGTAAGGGCGCAAGCCTAGATTCCCTACATTCAGGTGTACGGGTTTTGTTGATCAATTATCGGCTCTTAAGGGCGGGTTTTGTTGTTCAGTTATCGGCTTTTAAGTTAGATTTAGTCCCTAAACCCGCCCCTACAATTAGTTACACCGACTGACGCTCTAGCCAACTTGCTGCCCTTGCCAATCTTCACTCAGCACCAACTCCCTCAAATGCTTCAAAATTCCCACAACTCGATACAGATCATTCTCCTGTCGCAATAATGTAAATAATTCTGATAAGCCATAACTCGGTGTCTCCTGCTTGAGCAGCTTTACGAAGAGAAAATGATTGCCATTCGTCAACAATCCAAACAGGGGAAGGGAGTTAGTCGGACTTGCCATCATGTAAAGCAAAGCTTGGGGTAAAGCTGTGAGTACGTCTGCTTGTTTGGGTTTGGTTTCAATTGTGGCAACCCAAAGATTACGATAAAGTACCAGCAAATCGACTCGTCCTCGAATCACCTCATCTTCATCTTCAAATGCAATTTCTACCTGCTTTTCAGCCGCAGGAACAAAAGGCGCACGACACAACCCGGCTATTGACAAAACCGGAGCTAACACGGCAATTTTGACAATTTCTTCGTGCAGTGGATACTCAGCAAGGCTGAGAAAATCTGCCTTAGCCTGATCAAGCCAATGCTGTTCATAGGCTGTCAAGTCTGATGATAAGCCTTGCCATTCTGGGAAAAACTGAGAGTCTTGAATCTGTTGCAGACCAAATTTCTGTTTGATCTCATGCAGACTTAGACGGCTTGCCTGAATAACTTCAACCATAGATCCTTTAGATGCGTGGTGGTATCATAGCCTTTATCCTATAGTAAATTAATGTTTGTGTCGAAGAATTAATCCACCTCACAGACTAATCTTATTTATCAAACGGCACAAGATACTGTTCAATCAATGAATTAGGTTTCAGCATAGAATTAGACAACAATTGCTCACAGCGAATAATGAGTTCCTTGTCCGAGATAACCGCTTCACATAATTCAATTAATAGGCTTCGACTATCTGTGATTAGTTCGTTAAGCTTCTCAAATGTTAATACTTTGGAGTCATCCGTCACTGTAGCTGTTGTAGTAGCGGTATTTGGATGAACAGAAACAAGAACAGAAGAATAATTGGGATAATTTTTGTTAAACCAAGCTCCTGCATTTAGTAGTTGACCATGTTCCTTCTTTGTTAATGCATTGCCTTGCTGCTTGCGGCTCTTAGCTTCAATCACTAGACCAAGACGATCATCTAGTAACCAGAGTACATCTGGTCCTTTACTATAAAGGTTATCTGGGCGTTCTGTACAGAAGCCAAGTATAGAGCCTAAGTCGGCGAGGGCTTGTTCAAACAGATTGGAAGATGCTTCCGGAACTAAATGTGAAACTACTTTATCAAAATAGGTAGCATAGCCTCGACGAGGATCGTATTCGATAAGCTTACTTACAATTGCATTAGCTTGCTGACCTGGCAGTGTAAGCGGGATGTATGGTAGAGTGGTTTTCGGACGTAACAAACTTGAATTATCAGCATAGGCATACTGCTGCAATTCTTGAGCTAAGTCAAAATCACCCCAATAATGAGCAATGCGTGCTGAAAATTGTTTCAGCCAACCTCTACTATTCTTCTCTATCTCTATCTCTTTTTCTTGCTGACAAGCCTTGTCTAGCTTTGCAATTGCCTTTTCAAAATAACCGTCACGCAAAAGTTTAAACGCCTTACGTTCTACAGCAGCATGACTCAGTGAAGTATGATGTGCTTGAGCCGTTTCAGCTAGATCAGCCAATCTTTCAGCATGATATTCCATCCAATCTTTGTCTCGATTCAAGCACAACATAATAGTCTCTCGAAACTCTTTTTCATCGGTAATACTTCTGCTAGTTTCTTCTCCAATATTCCGTCATATCGATTAGCAAATGTCACTGGACCCCTTAACTCTCCGTCTTGAAGTTTTTTGACGAGTTCAGTCACCTTCTGAGTTGAGTTGGCTAGTTCTGCAACATCTTTCCAGGCTTGGGCAGATGAATCAGACGGTACAAGAATTACTGTCCCTACATTATTGTCTTCAGCTATCGACTTAGCTAAACCACGAAGAGTTTTTGGAATATCATCCTTTTTGGGAAACTGCATCCATTCTGGAACAAGAATCATACGTTCACTGACGCCAGCCAGTGAGTCTGACGTAATGGGTTTAGCAATTGAATCTTGCTGGGCATCAAAAGTACGCACGATAGCACTGTCATCACTAATGGTTGCAGACATAAAGATACGTCGAGGACAATCTGCAAATGTTGGAATCATATCCACTAATGGGAAAATAGGCGTAATCACAAATGCTCTGCTGCTTATTAGACAGTGACAGTAATCAAATGCATGGCGAATAAATGGCCAAACAAAGAGAAAATTATCTTGTTTACTACGCAAATAGTCACGTACTTGATTCGATTTAACCTGCCAATTCCAATAAGGAATTTCCAGAATACTATTGCGTTCTTTCCCACTTACAATATCATCGAAAGTACCCACTTTTCCAAGTTCTTGGAAATCGCCACGAAACAGATTGGTTAGGTGATCATAATCGTTAGAGTAATTTTTTCTATCAATGCTGAGGGTGAAAGAATCACGTACTGTTGAAAAAGCAACATGAGCATCGTCTAGGATTATAGCTACTGCCTTTATAATTTCTTTAGGACTGCCCCTAACTCCAAACTTGCTAAGACCATTAAAAACAGCGTTGTATGTACAAATTAGGACACTTCTGCCTGCCAGGAAATCCTCTGATAAATCAGCATTTTTTTGATAGGCTACTGCTGGGATTCTATAGTCTTGAGCTTTAGTCAAAGCTTGTTCAACAAGTTGATTTGTTGATGCTAAGTAAATAACTGGCTCATGGTGTTCGTTGAGGAGTGATTTGGCAATAAGCAAGCCGACGAGGGTTTTGCCACCTCCAGTAGGTAACTTAATAACGAGATCGCGTTCATTTCGACGCTTAAACCATTCTTCGAGAACTTGGGTTTGACTTCCATATAAACCCGAAATATTGGGTGGTTTTGGTGTGCGTTCAAAGATGTCAATTGGGTTTATAACGTTAGCTTGAGCTTTAGATTCACGTAACTTTTTAAAATCTACCATAGTTATGACCGCCTCTTCTATAGATTCTATTAAGCATATCTTAGGTTTTTTGCTTCACGAGCGCCTCATTTAAAGACGCGATCGCTCTCCCTTCATCTTCTACCTTTCCCTCAAATCGGCAAATCCCGCCGAGGATTAAACCGTTCAATTTCTAACAATTTCTGATACAATTCCCGCGCTTGGGGACTTGGCGTTTTCGGCACGACAATTTGGATTTCAACTAACTGATCGCCCCGTTCTCCCTCTATCGGATACCCCTTATTCGCAAGGCGTAATCGTTGACCAGATTGCACCCCCGCCGGAATATTCATTTTCACCCGCCCATCCAGAGTTGGTACGTCTACAGGCGTTCCTAATACCGCTTCGGCTGCTGTCACGGGTAACTGGCAAATAATATCTGACCCTCTCAGCTTGAAGAACGGATGCGGCGAAACCGTAATAATTAAAAATAAATCCCCACCCGCGATTCCCTGACCCTTGAGGCGCACTCGCTGATTTGTGACCATATTTCCGGGTAATTCAACTTCTAAGGATCGACCATCTTCGAGGCGGATTCGCTCAATTCCCCCGGTATAGGCTTTTTCTAATGGCAATGTTAATCGCGCCTCTACATTTTTCGGCTGGGCGCTGGAATTAACTCGATAAGCGGTTCTGCGGGTTCCAGGACGAAACGAATCTGAGGACTCAACTCGCCCCCCTGTCCGTTCCGTTCCCATACCAGGACGAGGCGGACGGCGTCCTAGCAGTTGTTCAACGAAGCTGTTAAAGTCACCAAACTCACTATAGTCCACTTCTTGGCTAGAAGTACGCCCCCGACCATTACGGGAGAAGGCGGTTCTGACTGGACTGGTTTTCGCCGCCTTACGGGTAAATCCTTTCTTCTTAAAGAAGTTGCCAACCTGATCATACTGCGATCGCCTGCTGGGATCAGATAGGACTTCATGGGCTTCGTTAATATCCTTAAATCGTTCCTCAGCCACCTTATCCCCTGGATTTACATCCGGGTGATATTTACGGGCGAGTCGTCGAAATGCCTTTTTTATCTCATCACTGGATGCATCGGGGGAAACTCCTAAAATCTCGTAATAATTCCGAAAGTTTTGCATTGTCAGTCATTTGTCATTTGTCATTTGTCAAATGGGTCTCGCCCCTACACACCGGGCGGGTTTTGCTGCCAAGCTAGGGACAACAATCAATATTAGTCCCTAAACCCGCCCCTACACACCGGGCGGGTTTTGCCGCCAAGCTAGGGACAACAATCAATATTAGTCCCTAAACCCGCCCCTACACACTCAACACTATTTAAAACCAATCATCATCCTCTTCATCCCAATCATTTTCTAAGGGGGCGGAACGGACATCGCGACGGGAATAACTTCTCGGTCTTTCGTAATCGTAATCGCGTCGGCGACTGGATCGACTGGTCCCTACACCATAATCATAAGGGTCACGGGGTTCACGCCGTCTGGGTTCCCAATAGACGTCCTCTTCGTCTTCTCCGGTGAAGACACGGCGAATTGAGCCAAAAAAGTCATCATCCTCATCTTCGGCGTAGGCTAATCGTACCTCCCGTTTGAGTTCATAGAGAGTATCTTGTAAGTCCGATTGCGCCCGGTCAATCCCCCGATCATCATTTTGGGCGATCGCGTCTCGTAATTCCAAGACTAGGGCTTCAATCCGTCGCCGATACGCACTGGCAAATTGGGTGCCAAAATCCAGGGTGACTTCCTTGAGTTGACGTTCCGCATCCGTCGCCATGGTTTCGGCGCGATTGCGCTTCTCGACTCGTTCCCGCCGTTGACGATCTAATTGGGCATTTTCCTCGGCGTCGCGAATCATCTGTTGCACTTGCGACTCATTTAAGGTTGATGCACCTTGGATTGTCACACTTTGCTCCCGTCCCGTGGTTTTATCCAGGGCGGTGACTTGTAAAATCCCATTGGCGTCAATATCAAACGCCACTTGCACTTGGGGAACACCCCGGGGCGCCGGCGGAATCCCGGTCAGTTTAAACCGTCCCAGGGATTTGTTATCACTTGCCATTTCCCGTTCCCCTTGCAGGACATGAATTTCCACCAGGGTTTGATTATTTTCGCTGGTGGAGAAGATATCGGATCGCCGCACCGGGATCGTCGTATTCCGGGGGATCAGCTTTTTCATCACCCCACCAATGGTTTCCAATCCCATCGATAACGGCGTCACATCCAGCAACAGCACATCCTTGACTTCATTACTCAGGATACCCGCTTGAATGGCGGCGCCAACGGACACTACTTCATCGGGATTCACATTTTGATTCGGTTCCCTGTCAATCAAACTCCGTACCAATTGCTGAACTAAGGGAATCCGAGTCGAACCCCCCACCAAAACCACCTCATCAATTTGCACAGGCGTCAATCCCGCATCTTTGAAGGCGCGTTTCAGGGGACGACGTAAACGACTGACCAAATCCCCACACAATCCCTCAAATTCGGGACGAGTCAGGCGGGTTTCCAGATGCTTGGGTCCCTCGGCGGTGGCGGTAATAAAGGGTAAATTAATCTCCGTTACTCCCACCCCCGAAAGCTCAATCTTGGCTTTCTCAGCGGCTTCCATCAATCGCTGTAGTGCCTGGCGATCGCGGCGTAAATCGACTCCTTCGGCTTCCAGGAACTGTTCGGCGAGCCAATCGACGATTTTGCGGTCAAAATCATTTCCCCCCAACTGGGTATCGCCACTGGTGGCTTTCACCTCAAATACGCCATCCCCCACATCTAGAATCGAGACATCAAATGTACCCCCGCCCAAATCAAAGACTAAAATCGTCTGACTGTTTTCTCTATCCAACCCATACGCCAAGGATGCGGCTGTGGGTTCATTGAGAATTCGCAACACCTCCAACCCCGCAATCCGCCCCGCATCTCGCGTCGCCTGTCGTTGGGAATCATTAAAATAAGCGGGAACCGTAATCACCGCCCCCGTCACCTCCTCGCCCAGATAGCGAGTCGCCTCATCCGCCAACTTCCGCAGTACCATCGCCGAAATCTCTTCCGGGAAAAATTCCTGCTTCAGCCGGGGACAGCGAATTTTAATCGCGTCTTCTGGATCACGGCGAATCGTATAGGGGACGCGCTTCGACTCCGGATTGAGTTCGCTATATCGACGCCCCATAAATCGCTTAATCCCATAAAACGTATTTTGGGGATTGAGAACCCCTTGGCGGCGTGCCATTTGTCCGACTAAGCGTTCCCCCTCCTTGCTAAACGCCACCACAGAAGGGGTTGTCCGCATACCTTCTGCATTAGCAATGACAACCGGCTTGCCACCCTCCATGACGGCTACCACAGAGTTTGTTGTCCCTAGGTCAATGCCGACTACCTTGCCCATGCGTAATTTTGTCTCCTCTCGCTGTTAATGCCAAATCGCTATATACAATAACTTTAGAGATTTTAGTAGATAGTTGACCAGAGGCAGTGCGATCGCTGGTCATCTTACCTATTCTATCGTGAGGAAGAGGGGGAGCGGAGGGGCTGGGGAAGATGGGGAAGCTGGGGAAGCTGGGGAAGCTGGGGAAGCTGGGGAAGATGGGGGAGCTGGGGGAGCTGGGGGAGCAATGTAGAGACGTAGCATGCTACGTCTGGAAGATGGGGAAGATGAGTAAAAATCACAAGTTTTGTAGGGGCGGGTTTAGGAATTAACCTTGATGATTTCTGATAACTGTGATGAAAAACCCGCCCTTGTTCTATTATTTGAGTAAAAAAATTCCCTTAACATAAACATAAGCCCAATCAAACTGATCTATGGATGGGAGCAATAACATAGTGGTACATGAGTTGGAGTGAGTTCCGCGATAAGTTGCATTGTTTTAACCCAGAGGGGCAAAACAACCACGTATCCGTAAGAACCCTTCAGCCTTCTGCCCTAGAACCTTTTGTCTTTTACTTTTCCTGAAACAGCGAATCAAACTGGGCTTTGAGCGATGGCATATCTGCAATGCGTGACACCAGCACACTGGCGTTTCCGGAATCCTCTAGACGCTCTTTCCAATAGCGTATCCGATCTGGGTGATTCATCCAAAATTGAATCACGGTATCTACGGCTCTATCTATATTCCATCCTTGCTGAGGGGGAACTGTTTCAACCGATTCTAAAAAGGCGTCCAAGGTACATTGATAGGTTCCTAGGTATTCAACGCCTGGAGGAGTTGCTTTTTCACTGATCCGCTGTTGATGATTAAAAAAGTCTAGGACTGGGGAAACGCCTAAGATATCAAATGTATAGTTCATGGTATTCAACCTCTGCTTTTACAGCCGTTATCCCCGATTTTAATCAAATAGATTGATTCTAGATTATCATTGTGAACAATTTTATAAGAATTTTATTTAACGGTCGAGGGCAAATTTAAAGTAGGTTGTGAAATTAGCACTCAATGGCATAGAGTGCTAATAAAAATTTGTAAGGGAATGACCAATAACTAACATGAACACAGTCTTGGCGGGTCACTATCAAATCATCAAATATCTAGGCGGTGGCGGTTTCGGTCAAACGTTTCTGGCTAAAGATAGCCATTTACCCGGGAATCCCTTGTGTGTGGTTAAGCAACTCAAACCTCAGCTAAACCAGCCGCAAGCCTTGGACACAGCGAAACGCTTATTTGAACGGGAGGCGCAAACGCTATATCGCTTGGGAACCCATGACCAAATTCCCCGATTGCTGGCGCACTTTGAGCAAGATGAAGAGTTTTATTTGGTGCAGGAGTTTGTCGAGGGTCAACCCCTGAATCAGGAACTGGCGACCAGGAAACCGATTGGGGAATCCGAGGCGATCGCACTCCTAAACGATATCTTACAGGTACTGGCTTATGTTCACCAACAGCAGGTGATTCACCGCGACATTAAACCCGCCAACTTGATCCGCCGCCGTCGCGATCGCAAAATGGTGTTGATTGATTTTGGTGTGGTTAAAGCCGTGAGTACACCCACCTCTACCCTTTATGGCGCCACCAGTATCACCGTTGCTGTGGGTTCCCCCGGTTATATGCCTAGCGAACAACAAGCGGGTCAACCTTATTTTAGTAGCGACATCTACGCCGTGGGGATGGTGGTATTGCAAGCCTTAACTGGATTAAGTCCCAGCCGTGAGCAAACCGCTCAAACACTCCCTCGTGATCACGATGGAGAATTTTCTTGCGCCTTACTACGCGATCGGATGACGATTCACCCCGGTTTAGCCGCTATTCTAGATAAGATGGTGCGCTATGACTATCGACAGCGATACCGAGACGCCAGTGAAGCCCTAGAAGCCCTAGAGCAATTCCGCCATCATAGGGAAGATGAACCCATCACTCATCCGCACACCCTGGTTATCCCCCCAACTCATCCCCAATCACAAATCACCGATCACCAAACCCCCACATTACCCCTGTCTTCACCTCCGACGCTAGATGAACCCGAAGGACAGGTGAGTCTGAATTCAGGCTTTTACGTCGAGCGTCCTCCGGTAGAATCAGACTGTTATGATGCCATTCTCAAACCCGGTGCTTTAATTCGGGTGAAAGCGCCGCGACAGATGGGAAAAAGTTCTTTACTATCACGAATTCTTAACCATGCCAGTCAACACAACTATCGCACCGTTTGCCTGAATTTTCAGTCGGCGGATGCCGAGTTTCTCACCAGTTTAGACCAATTTTTACAGTGGTTTTGTGCCAGTGTCAGCTGGAATTTAGGCTTAGAGGATCGCTTGGATACTTATTGGCGGGGAATTTTAGGCAGCAAGAACAAATGTACTGATTATTTTCAACGCTATTTATTATCACAAAACTCCAGTCCATTGGCATTGGGATTAGATGAAGTGGATCAAATCTTCCAATATCCAGACATCGCCACCGACTTTTTTGGACTATTGCGAGCATGGCACGAGCAGGGAAAAAATCAGGCAATTTGGCAGCGCCTGCGATTAGTCTTTGTCCATTCTAAAGAAGTTTATATTCCCCTGAATATTAATCAATCTCCCTTTAATGTCGGTATACCGATTGAACTCCCGGAACTGACTCCGGTGCAAGTCTGGGATTTAGTCCAGCGCCATTCTCTAGATTGGCAACCTCACCAAGTCGAGGAATTAATGAACATGACCGGAGGACATCCCTATTTAGTGCGAGTGGCACTTCATCAAATCGCCCGAGGAAAGATGACAGTGGAGAAATTGCTGCAAATTGCGCCAACGGAAGAAGGACCCTTCTACGACCATTTACGTCGCCATTTATTAAATTTAGAAGAAAATGACGAATTAGTGACAGCGATTCAGCAAGTCGTGGCGGCGAATCACCCCGTTGAAATTAAAGCCGCCGCCGCGTTTAAATTACGCAGTATGGGACTGGTGAAGTTTCAGGGAAACGCCGTCACGCCCTTGTGTCAGATGTATCGCCACTATTTCCGCGATCGCCTCAGGAGTTCATAAGCCAGGAATTGGCTGCACCCTGGTTTTTCCAGGATGGGTCTAGTGCAAGAAGGCAGAAATAACTGAACAGCTAACATCTCCCCCAGCTCCCTCTGCTTCATCGTATCTACGAAGCTGCTCAAGTATTTTTGCCAAGCTGCACTAGACATCCCTGGAGGAAGCCGATAAAATCCAAGCGGACGAAAAACCGCAACATGCAGATTTGTTGGGGCGGGTTGGTGAACAACCGGGTCAACTTAAGTAAGCCAAAACCTTTGCCAATTCTTTCCTCCAGCAACCCAGGTAGCCTGCGATACTTACCTATCCCACTTATTGTTAGCAATTATTTACATTTGGTGTAGAATTTTATCCAATCTTGTCATATCCTTTATGATAGTCAGAACAATTTAGGGTAGCAACCTGCTGCAATCAGTGAGTAATCTCCGGTCGATCAGCAAGTCGAGACGTACCCTTCCCTTGTCTCCGCCGATAAACGCATGGTTGTCTTTATTAATAGTTTATTAGGATTATTTATACTATGGAAGTCTCTGAAAAAAAGAACATAAATAAGGTTTTAGCTATTGTTAAAAGCATTTGTTACGTATTGTTGCTCAGTTTTATTTTCTGCTTCGGTAATGTGCAAGCGGCATTAGCTCATACTCCACACGATGATATTTATCAGGTAGAATTATCTCCCACCTATGACCAAGATGAAACCTTGTACATTATAGTCAGAGGCATCTATTTGAAATCAACCGATGGGGGTCAGAGCTGGAAGAGAATCGTGAGAGGTTTGGATAATATTAATAACTTAGCGGCGTTATCCACCTATGCTCAAACTAATAAAACTCTCTTTTTATCATCATTTGGAGATGGGATTTACAAATCAGACGATGCCGGAGAGTCCTGGATGAAAACTAACAAGGGATTGGATAGCTTAGATATTGACTTAATTTCTATATCTCCTCACGATGCTGACGTTGTCTTAGCTACTGGCAGTCAAAAAGGACTCTATAAAACTAATAACGGTGGTGAAGATTGGCAGAAAGTGATAGAGAACGATAAAATTACGGCGATCGCTTTTTTCCCGGAAAATAAAAATAAAGTTATTATCGGTAACAATCAAGGAAAACTTAACTTGTCTACCGATGGAGGCGAATCTTGGCAGCAACTTGCTAATTTCCGCCCAAGTGGTGCAGTAACTGCTATCGCATTTTCTCCTAATTTTTCTTCAGACCTTACTTTTTTTGTAGGAACGGAAAAAGCGGGAATTTACAAAACGGTGGATCAGGGTCAGTCTTTTTCAAACGTCAATCAAGGACTTTCAGATCCCTTGATTAAGGATATAGCTGTTGTATCGGATAGTCCAAATAATTTGACTTTATTAGCTTCCGCCGGAAATCAGGGAATTTTTCGCTCGAAAAATGGGGGAAAAACTTGGCAGAAATACAGTCAAAGTCTGACTAAAGATGTTCAAGCCGATTCACCAAGTTTTGAGGATAGAGATCATTTCAGTTATTTAGAAATTTCGCCAAATTTTACTGAAGATAAAACAGTATTTTTGGCGGGATTTAATGGGCTGTTTAAATCGACAGATGGGGGTCGGGTTTGGCAAGAGCTAGAAACCTTGTCTCCTCGAACGATTATCGCCTTAGACGTATCACCAGATTATCAGCATGATTCGACAATTGCGATCGCGGCTTACAATAAGGAGGCGTATATCAGCAACGATCAAGGACAGAGCTGGCGTCCAATTAACAAAGGTTTAACTATTCCTCGTTACAAAAAAGATTTAGCCAACCCAATTTTCATAGAAGTCCCCCGTTTTTACGAAATTATGTTTTCTCCCAATTATCGTAATGACCAAACTATATTTGCTATTTTGTCTTATAAAGTTTTAAGGTCTACAGATGGAGGAAACAATTGGGATTTAATTCCTATAAAAACAGTATCTGGCTATTCAACGAGGGGAATGACTATGGCTATTTCAGCGGATTTTGTTAAAGATAAAACAGTTTATTTAGCTACTAAATATGGCGGAATTATTTACAAATCAACGAACGGAGGTAAAAACTTTTCGGTCGCAGGTAAGATAGATCATGCCCTAAATGCTTTGGTAATTTCTCCCAATTTTTCATCGGATCAAACTCTTTATGCATCAAGTCCTGACGGGATTTACCAAACCGTTGATGGGGGGGCTACTTGGGAATTAACAACGGATAGTCCTGAGTTAGGAGATAAAACGTGGTCACAGTTAGCGATTTCCCCGAATTATCAGGCTGATCAAACGGTTATAGCCGGGAGTGATAAAGGTCTCTTCAAAACTAAAGATGCAGGAACAACGTGGGAAAAACTAGTCGGTTCTGCTTACGGCGGTAACGGCTATGTAGAAGCAATAGCTTTTTCACCCAACTTTAAAAACGATCAAACCTTCCTGGTTACTATTCGAGGAAAAGGAGTCTTTAAAACTGTTAATGGTGGGGAAACATTTAGTCAGATTGATGCTCTGATCGAGCAAAACCATTCATTGTCACCTCTACTCACCATATCCACTTCATCAGTTCCGATCAAATTTTCTCCATCCTACGCAACTGATAACACTATTTATGGATTTGGTACGGCTGGAGCAGATGTGTTGAAATCAACAGATGGAGGTCAAACATGGCAAATAATTTCAGTTCCCAGATCTGAAAGCCAAATCGATAATTTTGTTACTTCTTTAAAAGTTGTAAATTTGGTTTTCCACATCTATCCTTTCCTGGGATTTATTGCTGCTCTAGTGTTAGCTTTGCCAAGTTACTTATTGCTCGGATATTTAGGCTTAGAAAAAAAATTACCCTTGCATAAATGGCAAATTAAAAGCGGTGGTGCATTTGTTGTATTTCTGGCAGTGTTACTTGTACTATATACCTAGGAAAAGTATCCCTTAATCCTGTCTCCATTTAATCGTCGCTAATGTTCTTGTAAATACCATCAGCAAAACAGACTATCTTAATTGGCAGTAATAAAGATGCTAAAAAAAATCTTGAGGAGTTTCTTGCAGTATATAGACAACCCATATTTGCGTAAAATTTTAGTGCGGATAGGAACGATTGATGAGTTCTACAGTAATCTTCAGAAAAGTCATCCAGTTTCTCCTGAAACCATTACTACGCCAGAAGTTAAGCATACTCTTTTTCACTGGAGAGCTGAATACCTGCAAAAGGAAACGTACTCTCTTCCACCTATCTACTCAGTTACTCTCAGGAATGTAATCTACTCTCCTAAATACAACATTATTCTGACTAATTCACGGAAAGTAATATCAGATTCCATTAATACAGATTTTTTTAAAGATCCAAAACAATTTAGTCTTTCTCATTTGTTTTTTAAAAAAGTTAAAAAAATACCTGGATTTTGTAGTATATTTAGATCAACTAATAATAGCTACTATCACACATTAATTGATAATATTCCCCGGCTATACTTGCTCGCTCAACCCGAGTATAGTAAAATCCCTGAAATTAAACTCCTCTTTTCTAATGAACTGACCAAAGCTGAAAAATTCTTTATAGATAAATGCTGTCCTAATAATGTAAAACCTGTCGTAGTTAATCCTCATCAACTTTATTCCTGTGAAGAGGTTATATTTCCCAGTTTTATGAGTCAACCCTGTGCTGGTTATTTACCAAAAGTATACCTAAAGTATTTTTTGGATAAAGTTATTCCCCAACGTTCAAGGCGGAAAAAAAATCGCATTTTTATTTCTAGAGGAGAAACAAAAAAAGGGAAATTACGCTGTATTTTAAATGAAGATGATCTTTTTCATGTTTTGAAAAATCATGGTTTCCAAAAATATAATCTGGAAAGGATGTCAATTGAAGAACAAATAGAAACTTTTTACGATGCTGACTATGTTGTAGCCGCCCATGGAGCCGGCTTATCTAATATCATTTTTTCAGATGCAATTAAACTGTTAGAGTTATTTCCAACACAGTTTGTATTACCACATTACTATTATCTATCAAAAGCACTGGATCATAGCTATCGATACTGGTGCGGTGAAGAAGAGAGTAGAGATGCAAACTTCCAGGTCAATGTTTCAGAGATTGAATCAATGTTAAATAGCTTTGAATAATAGCTTAAACCTATGCACATAAAACTTTATCTTAAGCAATTCATTGACCGATTAGGGTACAAAGTTTACAAAAAAGGGCATGTACCTATAGGTGTAGATTTTGACTCTGATATCGTCAGATTTTCTAGAGACTTACAAGTTAAGACTATTTTTGATGTTGGTGCCAATATTGGTCAGACAGCATTACGTTTCTATAAAATATTTCCTCATGCTAAAATTAACGATTATTTAATTGAAAAAGAATTTAGATTTTGTGGATTCTATGATTTGCATCACTCGAATAACAAGGGGCGATTTCTCTTAACCTATTGTAATGCTCTATTTGTAAATTTTAGTCCAGTAAAACCTCTTTCTTAGACAAAATGATTCACAGAATGCACTACCGTCATCTGATCCCTAATTCAACGGCTAAAGTTTTGCTATTTTGTTTGCTAATTCTATTAACATTAGGTGTATTTCTTCGCTTTGCTAATCTTGACCGCAAGGCTTACTGGTACGACGAAACCCGTACTTCTATTCGAGCAATTGCAGCTTATATGCCAACCAGTCCGGAAGCGGTTTTTGATAACCGGATTACTGGGATTGAAGATATAAAAAAATATCAGGAAGCTGACCCGCAAAGAAGCATAACTGACAGTCTTTACGTTATGGCGAAGGATGATCCCAAGCATTCACCTTTATACTATATCTTAGTCGGGATTTGGGGCAGAATTGTTGGTGATTCAGTAGGTACAGTTAGAGCTTTATCCGCCATAATTAGCCTGCTAGGATTTCCCTGTATCTATTGGCTAGCGATTGAACTATTTGGCTCAAATCTAACAGCGGGAACAGCCACAGCTTTAATGGCTGTTTCTCCGGTATTTGTTCTCTATGCCCAAGAAGCTCGTCCCTATACTCTTTGGACAGTTACTATTTTATTGTCAAGCGTGACATTACTCAGAGCAATACGTTTAAACAATCGAGCAAGTTGGGTAATTTACGCTTTATCTATAGCTTTGGGGATTTATACCCATATTTTATTTAATTTGGTTATTTTATCCCATGCAATTTATGTACTAATCATAGGTTATCCAGCAGTAGCCAACATTTTTGCTAAGAAAGAAAATACTCGAAAAATTTGGCTACCTCAAGTTTGGATAAATTACTTACTCTCGACTTTTTTGGGGTTAATAACTTTTACACCTTGGGCTAAGTTTATCTGGGATCACCGCGATAATTTCCGTATGTCCTATTTGACTGAACAGAAAGGCAGTTTATCTTTTTTCATCAAGAGTTGGGTTCTGGAGATTAGTGCTTTATTTTTGGATTACAAGGGTTCTAGCTTTATTGATTTAAGTCAAGGAAAAGATAATAAGTTTCACTATTTAGTTTACCTACCTATATTGATATTAATCGTCTATTCGATCTATTATTTAATTCGTCGTACTCCCAAACAGATATGGTTATTTATTTGTACATTAATTGTCGTACCAATACTAGCATTAACATTACCAGATTTAATTTCTGAAGGAATTCGTTCAACTGTCGTTCGATATTTTTTCCCGTCCTATTTGGCTATACAGTTAGCCGTTGCTTATTTGCTAAGTTCCAAGTGCTTTACGGCTAATGTTTCACATCAAAAGTTATGGCAGTTAATTACAGTCGTATTAATTTCTGCTGGAGTTGTCTCTTGTGCAATTAGCTTGCCCGCCAAGACATGGTGGAGCAAATCTTACAGCTATTATAATGCTCAAGTGGCTGAGATTATTAATCAAGCCAACAATCCCCGCTTAGTGGTTAATTACTCTTGGTATAACTCGACTCAGTTGCTCTCTATGAGCCACATTCTCGAACCAAAAGTTAAGCTTCAGTTATTAGCAGAACCTGAAGTCGAGCAAATATCTCTAAATTTTAGTCCTGAACAAGATATATTTTTATATAATCCTAGCAAAGACTTTCAAAAAGACATTAATCAAGCTGGTTTTGAGCTAAAAAATATTCATGAGCGGGGTCAGCTTTGGCAGTTGAAAAAATAATGATAATTTATTGTTGACATGACTCAATTCAAAAATCCAATCATTTTTCCTACAGGAGTGCAATATTCAGATAGTGTTGCCGAACACTGATTAAAGGACTGCATTCCTTTTTCGACTAAATCTGGAGAAATTTTGTTTTTTAATTTTCTTGGCGTTCGTATTATATGACCTGCTTTAATATTGCCTTTATGATCTCCCACATCCCGCATCCCGGTTGTTCGGAGAATTTGATAGTCTTCGGAAAATCCTTGTCTCGTGCCTAAAAAATCATGTAAAGCGTCAAAAACTAAATCTGTCTGCTCTAAAAGCTGGTTATGTGTGATAAATAAGCTACGCTCTTTGCTATTAATTAGCTGGGCATAATGTTCTAACATGGATAACCGTTTGACATAATAGTCAAGGACTTGTTCTTCACTCAAATGGGGTTTGAGTTCAGCGATACTCGCTAAACTTCTTTGCGGTTCTCTTAATAAAAAAATGCTGTACAGATTTGGGGAAACCAAAAAGCTTTCACTCAAAAATTTGTTGTTGTGTAGAACTTTATCTAAAATATATTTTTGGTGCATGCTAAAGTTTTTTATGTCCGAGAGCTTTCTAAATTCTTGTGCTTGCCAATAAACTTTTAACATTAAACACTTAAAATCCGCTTCTGAAGCATATTGAATGTGAGTTTCCCCATAGCCGATAATGTCAGGGTTTGAATTTAAAATATGAGTTAATAAGGAAGAGCCAGAGCGCATGTGGCTGAGGATAAAAAGAATTCGATAGGGTTGACTTCTGCCAATGATATGATAAGGACTTTGAGTGGTGTCAATTCTAAATCGGTGATAATTTTGAATAACTTCGTTTTTTGTCACCCGAATCAGTTGACGTATGTTTAAATCTTTCATTTGAAATGCTCAATCCTTTATTCAAGTTTAAGTCAAAGAATTATTCCTCTGCCTTTTCGCCGTTCAGCAATTCCGACCATTCATCTAGAAGCAGGTCATAGTGACCCGCTTGTCCCTGGGGATACTTTCCTTGCTCGACGAGTTTGATTAGATTAGGCAACGCTTGGATATAGTCAGAATCGTGTTTGGGCGGATGTAACGTCCAGGCTTGAGTTGAGGATAAATCTGCCCTAACAAAACTTGTATCCCGTAGCTTTTGACTCGTCATCGGTTCAAAGGATTCAATGGCGCCTTGAATGGGTTTAACTTGACGGCGTAACTTGCGCTCAACTTTAGCACATAATGGTTGAAATGGCTGGGGTAACTGTCTAGACAGCATCGGGTAATATTTCCACATCAAGGGGATGGGGGCAAGTTGGGCAAAGCGTTTTCGGTCAACGAGGTATGCCCTCATACTAAAAAATTTATGGGCATAAAAGCCTCGTTCATCTTTGATAAAAGGATTGGGGTGAAAGGCTTTATCGTCTGGGTGAGGAGGACCACAACGGGGACGTATCGCCGCGATTGTGGGGATTGATTCCATTAACTGTATGGCTTGGCTAATCCAGTTATAATCGGCGTCTTGGTGCAAAAGCATGTCCGCATCAAAATGGAGGTAATGATCCGTGGCGGATGCTTCTATACAGTACAGTGAAGCATAAACGGTTGAACCTTTCCAATTGTGTGTATGGTTGAGCATCTGCTGGGCTTGCTCAGTGCCAAAATACTTTTGATAGACATTTTTAATTTTTTGGGGATCGTAATCTATCTTGACGATTTTGTCGATGAACCCTTGGTCTATTAGAGTTTGGCAGGCTAATTCTAATTGTTGTTGAGTTCCTGTATTGTATCGATAGCGCTTATCTCCACTCAGCGGTGCCGTATCCATCGCCAAAACCCGCTCGGTAAAGGGGTAATGACAGGCACGAATCAGATGTGGAATTGTTTGTAACATGTAGGGTACATCTGTTCTAGCTATAAGAATCCATAGTGACACGGGAACATTCATTGTCCTCCTCCAAAATCATTTTCTAGATGGGAAATTATCGACTTAATTTTCACTGATTTATTTTTCCTAAGGAGCCACAAGTAGGGCATGAAAAACATTCGAGAGGCAATCAGGCGGTATGGGGGGATAGAATCAGAAACGAAGGGCTAAAGCCCGTAAAACGCTTTCATCCCCGGGCTAAAGCGCGGGGGTTCTCAGCGTAGGTTCTGATAGCCATAGGTTCCGACAACCCATCCCATTGTACCTTTTCTGTTCCCTGTTTCAACCCATTACCATTAACGATACACTCGTTGAGTACCACGACTACAAGCAACTTTTCCGGATGAATAGGTGGGTTCTGGAAGTTTAGTCGTGCCAGAAACATTGGCTTTACAGAGAATTTTTCGGGTTGTCATTGTTCCTGGTGTTTCATGGATATTGAAGTCAGTGGTAGGAATACGAAAAACGCCACCGACATAACTTTTCCGGTTAGGTTTACGGGAAATGGCGTAATTAAAGACGGAAGAACCCTGATTGTGAGTGGAATAGCGATAGTTATTCGTCTGATGCGGAATACCTAGATTCAGTTGAGACAGGGAATCGGCAAAAACTGAGTATTTTAAATAGTACGCTTGCTGACTGCGGTTCATCGAACTTACATAATCTTTAGCATCCGGTTCAGGCGTTTTTTGGGTATACAAAAAATTTGGCACAATCAGACTGATTGCGATACTGGCAACGATAAACTGAAGGAAGGTCAAGCCAGCGAGACGACCATAGCGCACGCGATCGCGAAAGGTCAAACCATCTTGATGATCATAACCCACGCGAGACTGCCCTGGCTTTCTAATGGAGTCGCCGCCTGATTTTAAAGTCGATAGCGCTTGACGCGCCCCCGTAAACCGTCGTTCTGGTGCCGGTTCGGTCAGACATTCCAACCATTGTGCAAAATGGGGAGTGAGATTGACATAATCGCTAAATTGTAAGCGCATCTGATGTTGGGGTAAATCAGCAGGTGCTATTCCCGTTAATAAATGAATTAATGTTGCTCCTAATGCATAGAGATCCGAAGCAGGAACGACTTTTCCCCAAAGTTGTTCCGGTGGTGTATAGCCACTGGTTCCTACTACTGTAAAGGTTACACCTTCTGCTGTCGCGCGGTCTTGTACAGCACCAAAATCAACCAGATAAACCTGTTTATCCTGGCTCAAAATTAAATTACTTGGTTTAATATCACGATGAAATACAGGGGGCGATAGTTCATGCAAATCGATGAGAATCTCTAAAATACTCTCGGCAACTTGACAAACTTCTGCTTCTGTGAATCGTTTTTCCTGATCCAATAGCGTTTGTAAAGAGTCTCCAGGAATATAGTCTTGGACTAAGCCAAACCAAGGTAATCCCTCTCCGAATTGCTTTTCAATGGTGAAGAAATCACGATACTCCGGAATTCGGGCATGATTAAGATGCTGAAGCACTTGCGCTTCTCGTTCAAATAGCTTTAACTCATCCCAATGCATCTGGGGATTAAACGCTAACAGCTTTACCACGACAGGTTGCGGCGGTGACAGGCTAATATCTTGGGCTAACCAAGTTTGACGCCCCGCATTCTGTCCTAATTTTCTTTCGAGTTGATAACGTTCCGCTAACAGTTGTTTTTTCATTTGCCATTCGTCATTTTCTTCAAATATAAACGACGAGAGGGCGGGTTTTGTTGATAAGTTATCGGTAGACCCGTCAATTAAATCTCTAAACCCGCCCCTACAATACCATATAATTTTTATTTACTACCCTTTTCCCCTTCTCCCTTCCTACCCTTCTACCCATCCTTGAAGTTCCTGAATTAACCAACGCCGCTCGTTTTCGGTTAAGGTTTGCCCAAAGGAATAGTAAATCATCCATGTTTCTAACCTTATCTCTGTAAAAGGAATTAATTGGAGTCTTTTGATGTCAGCAATTTTACCAATATGACGCTGATAGGTTAATCCCAAGAGTTCTCGTTCAATAATGAAGTGTTCTGGAGTCAAATAAAGACAATAACCTCCGAACAGATGACGCAAATTATAGTCCACTTCATTTTGAACTTTACCTAATTCCTGATTGGTAGCCCGCCAGAGCCATCCCATAAACACAACCAGGGGGAGCAAGACAAGAAATAATGTGCCATTGTGGGATAATGTGGCACATAGCCCGATACCTAAGCCTAAAAAGATTAACCCGAATAGTAATAAAAGCGGGAGTGAACAAGCGGTGAGCAGTAAGTCACCTCCTAGTTTGAGAATATCCCGGAGCGATCGCTTGGGTTGGGGAATTTTCAGGATAAGCTGCTGGGGTGATTGCTTAAGCTGAACGCGGCTACCTTTCGGTTGAGGGCGGTTGGTTAGGGAAGGTTGGGAATAACGCTGGTGATGCAGCGCCTCTAGCGCCTCCGCCGCGCTACTAAATCGTTGGTCTAAATCCGGTGCAGTCAAGACGTTTATCCAACGAATCAACTGGGGATCAACCGAGACGCGATCGCTCCATTGTATCCGTAAATCTTGTTGGGGTAAGTCAGCCGGGGTAATCCCAGTGAGTAAATGGATTAGGGTTGCGCCTAAAGCATACAAATCAGAGGCGGGTACAGCCTTTCCCCAAAACTGTTCTAAGGGAGTATAGCCCGTCGTTCCCACTACCGTAAACGTTACTCCTTCTGTCACCGCCCGATTTTGCACCGCCCCAAAATCAACCAGATAAATAGGCAAATCATCCGCCAAAATTAAGTTACTGGGTTTGATATCCCGATGTAGCACTGGCGGTTGTAAGCCATGCAGATAACTGAGAATCTCTAATACTGACTCAGCAATACGCTTCACCTCTTCTTGAGTGAACCGTTTACCCTGATCCAATAATTGCCGTAAGGAAGCCCCCGGAATGTATTGTTGAACTAATCCGAACCAATACAAACCCTCTCCAACCTGGCTATCCAAGGAAAAATAATCCCGATAGCGGGGAATTTGAGGATGGGTTAGCTGTTGAAGAACCTGGGCTTCGCGTTCAAATAACTTAAACTCATCCCACTGCATCTGAGGGTTAAATGCCAACAGCTTAACAATCACTGATTCTGGCGGGGATACAGAATGGTCAAACGCCAACCAGGTTTGGCGTCCAGGGTTATTGCCAAAGGGATGATGAAGGTGATAGCGATCAGTAAGCATCTAGTCGCTAAATTAATGGACATTTCTGGACTTTGTGGACGTAAGCATAACCATCTGCTTTCCAGATTGGCTTGAAATACTTCCAGTTAATGCTTTGCAGTTTCCCTTTTGCTGTAGTCAAGTCAAAGACTCGACCAGCTCTCACTGTCACTCGCCCAATGTGCGTTCCTTGATTTTTCCCGGTGGGGACAATGGCGCGGACAATATCGCCTGTCTTAAATCCATGAAACTCTTTGATGCGAGTTCTAACCCTATAACTGCCATCTTTTTTTCGGCGTGGGAAGCCAAATTTATTGATTTGTGCCATTTGCCGATTCCCATGTCCTGTTGCCTTGATCACCAAGGGATTGATATTTCGAGCGATTAGATTATCTGGAGTTGATTGTCCAACACAAGCAGCATCGAGCCAATGGGTTTTCGGTAAACCTAGGCGGGTACGATTAAACTTTGTCCTGGCACCTGTCCCCGTTTCAACTGGTAAACCTGTAGCCATTAACTGGCGATACAACTTCCATCGGGTAGAATTGACGGCAGCCGCGTCCAATTGGGGACGTTTGGCGAAAGCTAATATCCGCTGTAAACTATCCGGTTTTTTCTTCAGAAATTGTTCAATCGGTCGGGTTCCTTTTTTCACGTTGCATGGTTGACAAGCCAAACACAGGTTAGAAACCCGATTACTGCCACCTTTAGCTTTGGGGTGGATGTGTTCAATCTGCAAAGGAACCTTAGAGGCTCCACAGTAAGCACATTGGCGATTCCACTTAGTTAGCAGATACTCCCGGACTTCGTAACCAAACAGCTCTCCCTGCTGGTACTCGATGCCAGCTATTTCCGGGTTATTGAGTCGCTGAGTATCGAACCGTACCAATTCCATTGAAATGCTGGAAATTGGAGTCAACTTTCTCAACCGATTCACCCAAGTCAAAGTGGTGTCTACCCTATGCTGAAGACTGGGAGCTAACCAACATGCAGGACGTTTACGGTCAAATCGAGGTTGGCGGTATCGAGTTTTTCGGCTACGACGTCCCCGGCGAATAGCACGACGGGAGTATAGAGTTGCCTTTATTGCCGATCCACGATGGGTTAACTCAGCCGCAAATACGACTCGGTTTCCTTCTAGGATGGCTAGTCCAGTTACTTGGGAACCGGGGTCAATTTTCAATCGATGTTCTGTAACAACAGGATTTTTCACCTCCTGTGTCATGATGATGGTAAAAGGGTATCGCTTCCACACGGCTGCCTTACCGCAAGAAAGTAGCTTTCTGGCTTTAGCGGGATGGCAAGGAGAGAGTGGTTCCTGGTTTTGGTTGATTACGAAAACTCGCATAATACGAAAACTCCTGTTGCCAGGGTAAATTGTGCCTCGTCAATGTTATTAGGGCTTGTTGTGCCTAAGTCACTGGCTAGACCTAAATCACCTGTTTAAACCTAGACGGCTTTTAGACTATAAGCTGGCAAGCACTTATAGATTCCATGACCCTAATAACGTAGCGTTTGCTTAGACTGGCTATCCATCACTGGAATGGTTGTGTTGTCCACAGTTGTCCAGTGTTAGGCGGATAGCATAAGACCTGTTCTGCTTGCAGCATTTCCCGGTAAGTCCTGATCAAGCCGCTTTCTTTACTTTAACCGTATTCCTTCCTATCGGTTTACCCTTTCTCAGGAGATGATATGCTCCCCCTGCTCCCCCTGCTTCCCCGTGTTTTTCCCTCATCTGCTTGAAAACGGCTGTAAATCGGCTATCCTAGCGTAGGATATCGTTCACCAGAAAACCCATGAACAGGAAAAATCGTGTTGGTAGTCGTCATTTTTGGCAAATTTGTGCCAGTCAGCTCGTTACAGCAAGTTTATTTACCCTAGCCTTTCCTGCTAGTCCTGTCAGTGCTGGTGTCGATCAGTTTCAAATCTGCGCCGCCGAACTCCTACGGGCGGGTATCTCTAGGGAAAATGCAGCCATAACTTGTGCTGAGGCGCTTGAACCCAAAGATTTATCACTCTGTGTGCTGAAAATCGAAGAGTTAACGCCAATTGCGGCTGATGATGCGTTATTCGCTTGTATGCGCGTCCGGCGTCCCAAGGAATTGGCAAGCTGTACTGTTGATATTAACCAGCATACTCAAGGGTCTGATCCGGTTTCGGTGCTGGCAAACTGTGGTCGCAGTCTCCTACCCTTGCGTTTTTCTGAATGCGTAATTGGTTTGAGTCGCGAAATTGATTTTTCTGTAGAGGGTGCGTTAGCTACTTGTATTGATGCTGAGGATTTTCCCCGTTAATTAACTTAAGTAGGTGGGCAAAATTATAGGTGAAAACTTAGCTTTTGAGCTAAGTCTGTTGGGTTTCCTTGGTCAACCCAACCTACAACCATTACACTATTGCCTGTTGCCTTTTACGACTGAATCGGAATCTCAATTACAAACTCTGTACCGTTTCCCCTCTCACTCGTGACACCTAATTGACCTCGGTGCTTTTCCACGATGATCTGGTAACTAATCGTCAATCCTAAACCCGTTCCAGAACCGACGGGTTTGGTGCTAAAGAATGGATCAAATAGCCTCTGACTTACCTCCTCTGTCATTCCTGATCCGTTATCCGCAATACGGATAATAACCTTCGCCTCGTCTACACTCTCCGTACTAATCTCAATCGTAGGGGTTTGGGAGTGATCGGGAGTGAGTGGCGATCGCACAAATTCTCTCTCTTGTTCCTGATCTCCTCTAACTGACCACATATCACTGTCTAATTTGAGTTTGCCATACTTCTCATCTAACGCATCAATCGCATTGGTAAGCATATTCATAAATACTTGATTGAGTTCACTGGCATAACATTTCACCAGAGGCAAATTACTATAATTTTTGATCACGTTAATTTTTGCTCGTCCAGCTTTAGCATCCAAGTGGTACTGTAAGAGAAAGAGTGTGTTATCAATATCTTGATTAATATTGACAAACTTCAACTCAGCTTCATGTAAATGGAAGAAATTCTTGAGCAACGATACAGTTTGGCGGATTCGTTCAGCACCCACCTGCATTGATTCTAGAAGTTTAGGTAAATCAGATTGGATAAAATCTAGCTCAATGTCCTGAATTTTGCGATTAATTTTCTCAGTTGGCTGGGTATAGGTTTGGGTGTAAAGTGTAATCAGCTCAAACAGGTCTTGAATATATTCATTGGCGTGGTACAGGTTGCCATAAATAAAGTTAACGGGATTATTAATTTCGTGGGCAATACCTGCCGCTATTTTGCCAAAGGAAGACATTTTTTCAGCTTGAATTAATTGCACTTCCGTTTGTTGCAGCTTGTGTAATGCCTCTTCAAGTTCTAATGTTCGCTGCTTCTCTTGCCGTTGGGATGTTAATAAGCGTTCATTTTTTGCTTGCAGTTCCTTTTGCAAATTTCGCAACGTCAGGTGAGTTTGGATGCGGCTAACAACCTCTTCTGGCTGAATCGGTTTGGTAATATAATCAACAGCGCCAATCTCAAACCCATGAACCTTATTCAGAGTATCTGAAAGGGCAGTCATAAAAATGACTGGAATATCCCGCATTGAAGGATTGTCTTTAAGTCGTTTACAGACCTCAAACCCATCAATTCCTGGCATCATCACATCCAGTAGGATCAGGTCAGGTTGAGCCGCTTCAACGCGCTGGATCGCTGTTTCGCCATCCGTTGCGACCAGTACCTTGAATCCGGATTTTGTCAAATAATTAAACAGAAAACTCAGATTCGTGGGATTATCTTCAACAATTAATAAATTCCCTCTGTCTACTTTTTTATCCATTGCTTTGCTTGGGTATTCTTACGGTAAAAATACTTCCTTTGTTGAGTTCACTGGTTACTTTGATATCCCCCCCGAAACCTTTTAATATCTGCATACAAGTATAAATACCGAGTCCTGTGCCTGTGGGTTGATTTCGCTGTTTTTCCTCACCCTTCAACGGTTTAGTGGTATAGAATGGATCAAAAACTTTGGATAGATTTTCTGGGGCTATTCCACATCCTGTATCTTGGACATCAATGTAAAGATTGTCTTCATCCTGCCGGGTGATAATTGTTAGCGTTTGTTCTTCCTTATCCCACATAGCATCTAGGGCATTGCCGATTAAATTATCCAGGATTTGGGAAATATCAGTATAAACTAAAGGGATGAAGGGAATATGCTCATCCAAAACATATTTTTTTTTAACCTTATGTTTAAATTGAAGGTTAGCCTGCCAAAACTCGAGTTCTTTTTTTAGGAGATCATTAATATTCAGCGAAGTTAACTGCAAGGAGTGATCCATTTTGCTCTTGTGCATAAGATTATCCAGGATTTGACTCATATCCCAGGTAGCTTCCGCCATCTTTTCAAGATAAGCAAATGTCGTTTCTGGAGAAACCGCTTCTTCGGTCATTTCTCCCGTCGCTAAACATTTATATGATAAAATAAGCTGAATACGATTTCGTAAATTATGCACGATCCCCTGAGTAAGCCGTCCAATTAAAGCGGTTTTTTCTTGCTCGATGAGTTGTTGCGTTCTAGCTTGAACAATTTCTTCTAGATTCTGATTTAAGTGGGCAAGTTCTTCGGTTTTAGTTTGCAGTTGATTTTGCAGATAATATAGCTTGATGTGAGTCTGAATTCGACTCAGCACTTCTTCTTGATGAATGGGTTTGGTGATATAATCGACAGCACCTAGCTTAAAGCCTTGAACTTTATCTACTGTGTCTGAAAGTGCTGTCATAAAGATGATTGGAATATCTTGAGTGGATGGATTTTGTTTCAATCGTTTACAGGTTTCAAAGCCATCAATTCCTGGCATCATCACATCTAAAATAATCAGATCAGGCTTAGTGACTTCGGTTCGCTGAAGGGCACTTTCACCATCTAACGCCACAAATATTTTGAAGCCAGATCGCGTCAAGAAATCAAACAAAATGCCTAGATTATGAGGTTGATCGTCAACGATCAATAGCTTGGGGGTTTTGGGGATTGAATTATTCATAAAGGGTAATTAGTTAAACCTATATTTTATTGAGCAAGTAATATAATATATGAATTAGCCTAACACAAGCAATGATATTTTGTTTATACCTTATGGCTGATTAATTAGGGCTGATAAAATTAGGGCTGATAATTTAATGTTTATTTAAGAGATATATTGATTAATAAGTTGCTCTATTTCTTTTAGCTGAAAGCCTCTAGCGAGGTGATGAATGTGTTTGGCAAAGGGAATCCATTGACTGTTTACGTCTTGCCAATGCTGCGCTTGATCGATCATGCCTTGAATATCCCCCATTACCAACAAGTCCGACAAAATAGCTAGTTCTGAAGCAGGTGGCGGAACCAGCGGGATAGTATTGGTTTCCAATTCAACCGTTTTTGAATCTCTGGGTTCTTCATAAATGCCTTCCACACCTAAATGAACCATCAATAATTCCAGGAGTTGCTGGATTGGTACAGGTTTTGAGAGAAAGTCTTGGCATCCAGCCGCTAAACTCTCCTGCTGGGTCGTCTCGAAAACATTAGCGGATATGGCAATAATAACCGTCTTTTCGAGCTGAGGCAATTGGCGTAGTCGCCGTGTTGCAGTCAAACCATCGAGTCCCGGCATGATTAAGTCCATTAAGATCAGATCAGGCTGAATCTCAACTGCCTTTTGTAAACAATCTTGACCATCGACGGCTTCAACAATGTTCAAGTCGAACGGTTTGAGTAATTCTCGTAAGAAAGACCGATTAATCGCATTATCATCAACAATGAGAAGCGTTTGCTGTTGTCCTTTAACGCCAATGAGTCGGCGATCGCTTAACGGATTCGAGGCTTGTCCGCCGGACACATCAGACAACTCTAAATCGAACCAAAATATACTGCCTTGACCCAAAGTACTACTTATCTGAATCGTGCTACCCATCAGTTGAACCAATTTCTGACTGATAGCCAGTCCCAATCCAGTCCCTTCAACAGCATGGGTGCGATCGCTGACTTGATGGAAGGGTAAAAAGATTTCGCTTAATTGTTGCGGATCGATGCCAATCCCTGTATCTTCGACTTGGAAACGAATCTTGGTGATTGAGGATTGGCACAGTATACCCTGTTCCCTAAGGGTAACGTTATCCGTCAAACTCGTCCCTACGCATTGAGACGCGCCATGGCAAGACGCGCCATGGCAAGACGCGCCATGGCACGTCTCTACATCTTCAACATTACCAACTTTAAACGTCACGCTACCCTGATCCGTAAACTTCACTGCATTACTGAGTAAGTTGATCAGAACCTGTCGTAACCGTTTCTCATCAGCGATAACATTCTGGGGAAGAGGAGATAAGAGTTTGTATGTAAAGTCAATCTCTTTTTGGCTAGCACGCAGACGGAAAAGACTGCCGATACTGCTGAGAAAGGTTGGCAAATGAAACTCAGTGGGGTTAAGTTCTAATTTCTGGGATTCAATCTTAGAGAAGTCTAAAATGTCATCAATTAACGTGAGTAAATGTTCACCACATTGATAAATAATTGTTAAACTCTCTCGTTGCGTTTCAGTTAAATTGGTATCGTTTTGCAGAAGTTTAGTATAGCCTAAAATGCCATTGAGAGGGGTTCTGAGTTCGTGGCTCATCGTTGCCAAGAATTCGCTTTTCGCCCGATTTGCGACTTCGGCGGCGTCTTTGGCGTGTTGTAGTGCCACTTCTATCTGTTTATGTGCCGTAATGTCCCGGGTAACACTTAACACAGACCGAATTGTGCCATCAGCATTAAATTCAGGGACGATGCGAGAGTGAAAAAATTTCATCCCGTTGCTGGTGGGAAAATCAAACTCAATCAGTTGTTCTTGTCCGGTTGTCAAGACAGATCGGAGGGCTTCATCCCAAAACTGGGCTTTGTCTGGCGGCATTCCCAACTCCTCATTGGTTTTACCGATAAAGGTTGGAGGGGAACATTTTGTGACGTGTTCGATTGCTGGATTTACATAGAGATGACGCAATTGGTGATCGAATCGGGCAACAATATCCGGTGAATTTTCCACCAACGCCCTAAATTGTTGTTCGCGGTAATAGAGTGCTGCTTCCGTTTGCTTGCGATCGCTAATATCACGGTTGCTGGCGCGTTGACCTAGCCATCGTCCATCCTCACTATAGACAGGTTGACAAGCATGGGCAATCCAACGGATCGATCCGGTGCGAGTAATGATGCGAAAGTCGGTTGAGTAGATATGGGGATTATCTAACTGTTGGCGTATATGTTCAGCAATTCTCTGGCGATCATCGGGATGAACAATTGCTTCAAACAAGCGAGGATCATTGAGGAATTCCTCAGCCTGATAACCCGTGATCCGTTGACAAGAAGGAGAAACATAAATAAAGCTGCCATCGGGATCTCGCCAATATTCCCAATCATAAGTAAAATCGGCTACGGTGCGAAAGCGCTGTTCACTTTCTTGTAGGGCTTGTTCTGCCTGTTTACGTTCAGTGATATCGTGAGCAACCACATAAACTAATCGTTCTTGCACAAACGGTACGGCTGTCCAAGAGAACCATTTGTATGACCCATCTTGACAACGATACCGATTCTCAAAGGACTTAATGGTAATCCCAGATGCCAGTTTTTTCATTTGCGCCTGAGTTGCGAGGCGATCCTCAGGATGAACCCATTGGATAAAGGATTGGGTTTTTAAGGCTTCAGAGGTAAAACCTAGGGTTTTCTCCAAAGCAGGGTTAACATCGATAAAGTACCCCTCAAAGTTGGCAATCGCCAGGATATCCAGGGAGAGGTTAAACAAGCGATCGCGTTCTTGTTGGATGTGTTGACGTTCCCTTAATTCAGCTTGAAGCTGGGAATAGAGTTCGGCTTGTTGGATGGCGATCGTGACTTGCGTCGTTAATGACGAGAGGAGTTCAGCTTCCCACGGCTGCCATTTTCTGGTGGTGGTATAGTGATGAGCAATCAGTAATCCCCAAAGGGTTTCATTCTCCAGAATCGGCATCACGAGTTTGGATTTAACCCCAAACTGCCTGACGGTATCAGCCAAACAGGGTACGATGTCATCCTGTTCAACATCAGCAATGGTATGAATTCCGCCGCAACAGTAAAATTGATGACAAGCTGGGGGAAAGATTAATTCAGGCAGGGAATTTTCCTGGGGAACCGAACAGTCTGAGGCTAAGGCTTGGGCGACAAGGTTTCCTGTACCATCGCGATGAGTCTGGTAAATCACCACCTGATCGCAAGCCAACAATTGCTGCACTTGGGTTACGGTGGTGTTCAGAATCTGATTCAGATCTAAAGACTGGCGAATCTGTTGAGCGATCGCACTGATTAACCGTTCTTGTTGAGCTTGCAAATGCACCGCAGCTTCGGCGCGTTGGCGTTCCTGAATTTCATGGTTTAAGTTGTCGTTAGTCCGCTGGAGTTCTTGGGTACGCTCAATGACTCGTTGTTCTAACTCAGCATTCAACTGATAGATTTGGGTTTCAGCTTGTTTGCGATCGCTAATATCGATAACTGTACCAAGCATCCGCACCGCTTGACCTGTTTGATCATAGATATAT
Source organism: Coleofasciculus sp. C1-SOL-03 (assembly GCF_040220555.1). Classification (NCBI taxonomy): domain Bacteria; kingdom Bacillati; phylum Cyanobacteriota; class Cyanophyceae; order Coleofasciculales; family Coleofasciculaceae; genus Coleofasciculus; species Coleofasciculus sp. C1-SOL-03. The sequence continues at coordinate 12,492 of NZ_JAVJUO010000155.1, read as the reverse complement.
TTTCCCTTCCCCTCAATCCAATGAATACTCCCATCTGACCACACTACCCGAAATTCATGATCATACTCATGCTGTTCTAACCGAGAATGGTTCACCGCTTGTTTAACGGCTTCTCGGTCATCCGGATGAATACAAGCCTCAAACGTCTTGTATGTGCCATCATACGTCCCTGGAGTTAAGCCAAACAGCACTTCATGATACTCTGACCAACGAATTTGATTCGTCAACAGATTCCAGTCCCAAATGCCCATCTGAGCCGCGTCTAGTGCTAGGTTGAGGCGTTCTTCACTTTGGCGCAACTCGGCTTCTACCTGTTTGCGTTCGGTAATATCTCGCAAAATGGATAAATGGTGATGGGGGATCACATTAGCGGTTGCAGCATATTCCGTTTCCCGGATTGTCCCATCCCGACGCCGGAGACGAAACTCCCCCTTTACGTGTCCCTGTTCCAGAAAAATACGCCACGCCTCTTGGAAATCAAACTCCATGTCAGCAAAGTCTGAGATGCGGCATCCTAAGAGTTCCTCACGAGATACACCAAACAGCCGACAAGCCGCCGGATTGACCTCAACATACTGTCCTTGATCATCCGCGATCGCCATGGCGTCAAGCGCTTGATTAAACAGTGCCTGAAATAGGGATAAAGAGTGACTGTCACTGTGGCTATACATAGCGTATACTATTGATTGACTCTTATCGGTTTGGATGTGATGTGAACAACCGCTGCTTATCCCATTGACTACAGCACCATCACCATACATATCGGATAAGGTCTAATTTGAGTTGATTTCAAACGTTGGTAGACAAATATCCCCCAATAAACGATTTAGCGGTAAACACAAAAAATTGGGGGTGATCTATCCAGTCTTTGTAATCTACTATACTGTAACTTAGAAACATATATGCTAAATCTTGCACCATCCCCAGGCAAGTCGATTGATATAGGATGGGCAAGGGTGAGAAGAATTAAAACATTTGTACTATAATTTTGGGTTATTTCCCGCCTCTACTAAGCGCTTTTGTGCATTTGCCGATCATACCCGTCCCGCCGATACTAAAGGCTAATAGACTCCACACCGACGTGAATTCAGGAATAGGCTGGGTTTGGCTAATCACAGTGACATTTTCATCCAAGGCATCCCCAGTGTTGTACACATAATTAAATGCATCGGCATCCTCTAGAAGATGCGATCGCAAAAATAGCGCACTCCAGCGAGCAATGGTTTCTGTTGCGATCGCTTGGTCTATGGTGGGTGTATTGGGATCGCGAATCGGATTATCTTCATTGGTGATGCCATAATGATTCGCACCATCAACGGTAATCAAAGCCTTGGGGGGATTTTGAATCTGATTATATGTCGCCTCGGATTCAAAAAGTTCAGCCACACCATCCCGACTCCCGGCAATTAAAGCGGTGGGAATAGTGCCATTATCTACAGGAGGAAATGCGCCAACTTCTGGAGGATTCCGGAAATTAGTGCCATAAAATATACCTGCCATCAATTCCGGTGGCTGAGAGAAACTACCTGTACAAATTCCGGGAAAGCAGATGTCTTGAATGACGGCAAGTCCTACACCTCCGCCAAAAGAATGCCCCAGCAATCCTAACGTATCTGTATCAACAATGCCATGAATTGGTGAGGAAGAGTTGGAGTTTTCCTCAACCATGTAAGTGAGAACATCATTGACTTGCTGCTGTTCGGGAAAGAACCCTGTGAATGATCCGATTGGAGTGACTAATGTTCTTTCATGATTCGGAACAACCACCACAAATCCGTACTGGGCGACAGTGCTAGCAAAATTGGAGTAATCTGATTTATCGACTAATGCTCCTTCTAGCATTAGAGCAATGGGAAAGGTTTCGGTGTTACCATTAGCCTCTGACAAGGCTGGGAAGTAGACATCTGCGGCATCCCCATTCGTCGTGATTGTTGTGCTGTAGGTTTGAATATCCTCAAATAAAGGCGCCGGATTAAACGTCCCCGCCGCCGCAGGTATCCCTGTGCCTAACGTGATAAAGCAGGCTCCCACTAGAGCCACTGATGATTGGGTTTTGGTTGAAGGGTAGAGCATGGGCGTCAACAAAGTAAATCTTCAACAGTACAGAACGATTCCATGGGTTTCTCTAAAATCTAGGAAAGTTCCCAATAGTTCAAGGTAATTTTACCTTAATTTGCCGATTTATTTTTAGGGATGGTGAAATACTTGACAAAATCTTTCAATTTGTTGACGCTGCCAATAAAATACAGATATAATCCCCAGCAATGGTTTATTATGTTTATGTCAAATAAAATGGTTATTCGTTTCAGCAAGCCGTTATCAGTAGCTGCAGTCAGCCTTTCTCTAATCTGGCTGCCCACAGATAAAGCCATCGCATTCAGCTTCACCAAAATTGCTGATACTAGCGATGGTTTTAGCAATTTCGGATTGTTACCCGCCATTAATGACCAGGGAACTGTCGCTTTTTTTGCTATCTCAGATGAGGGGGATTCTGGCTACTTTACGGGCGACGGTGGGGGAATAACCCCAATTGCCGATACCCAGGGCATATTTGACCAATTCGGTCAATTTCCGGGTGCAGCGATTAACAATACTGGCACGGTTGTTTTCTTCGCTAGTTTAGATGGAGGAGAACAAGGCATTTTCACCAGTCGTGATGGGATAATAACGACCATTGCGGATAGTAGCAATTCTTTCCAAGAATTCGGGCAGTTACCTGGAATAAATGACCAGGATACGGTAGTTTTTCAAGCTAGTCTTGATACAGAAGAACAAGGAATTTTTAGCAGCAGTGGTGGACTAATCACTCCAATTGTAGATAGCAGTGATGTTTTTAGCAGCTTTGCTAGTGCCCCTACGATTAACAATAATAATTTGGTAGCATTCCGAGGTTTCCTGGATACGGGTGGCGAAGGAGTTTTCACGAGTAACGATGGACTCATAACTAAAATTGCCGATAGTCAGGGAATTTTTGACTTTTTTGGCAGTAGTCCTACCAGTAATGGGGAGGGTACTGTGGCATTCTTTGCTAGCCTCAATGAGGGAGAGAAGGGGATTTGAGTAAACGATTCGGGTCAAGTTACATTCTTTGCCCAACTAGATGATGGAAACCGTGGTATCTATTTTGCGAATCCAGATGCCCCTAAACCTGAGTCTGTACCTGAACCAACTGCGGTTTTTGGTCTGTTAGTGGTTCCTCTGTTATACCGAAGAAAGCGAAAGCGGTACTGCGATTAATTAGGGCAATGCAACGGATGAAAAAGGCTCAAACGTTTTCCAGTTCAGGATACAGAATTTGAGCCAATAACATCCAGCACAAAACGCCGTACCAACACTAAAACTTCTGGCAGAATCTGATGCGCCATATCAAATTCTTGATACGTCACCGCGATTCCCAACGCCTTTAAATTATCTCTGGCGTGTTGCGCTTTACTGATAGGCACAACCGGATCTTGTCTACCATGCACGATCAAAACTGGGGGTAACGATTCCCGCGTCAGTTGAGCTGAATCATGCCAGTAGCCACTCATTGCAACTAAGGCGGCGCAGGGTAATCTTAACCCCACATCTAACGCCATGGCTCCCCCTTGGGAAAATCCACTTAAAATGGTGCGGGATAGGGGAACGCCTGTACTTTCTTCCAGAGAGGTTAACCAGTCGATCAACTTTTGACGACTTTCCGCTAACCCCTGATTATCTTGGCTTTCCAGCGCATACCAGGCATTGCCCCAGGGGACATTGGGATGAGGAAACGGAGCATCGGGAAATAGAAACTGGACATTTGGCAAGTCTAATGCTGAGGCTAATGGAACTAAATCCTGAGAGTTAGCCCCCCAGCCATGTAAGCACACCATTAAATGGGTTGGGGATTGACCATTGGTGGGTCCAATAGTGACAGATTCTAAAGACAAAGAGTGAGATCCTAAATCAGAGGTTGTTGGATTTCTAGCAGATGGAGAACGGTTTTGGCAAGCGTTCAACCCCAAGACTGTTGCACATGCGGCACAGCCTCGTAAGAAAAATCGCCGTCCGATTTGTGTCATGTTGCTAACCAGGGTAGAGACGTTTCGCCGGAACGCCTCTACCTTTGTTTTTGATCACCTTTTTTATACGGACAACATAAATCCTCCATCAAGTAGAGGTCAAGAGAATCGCCAACTTGTCAGAATTGGAGTGTCTAGTATTCTTTATGAGTTATGAAACGATTAATGGTTCTTGCCTTAGCCCTACTGCTACCAACTCCAGCGTTAGCCCAAGAAGCTAGCGTGCCAATGCCAAATGACAACGGCGATTTTATGACAGCTAGGGTTCGAGGCGTGGCAGGTTACTATAATAATCGCCAATGGTTGGTTACTGACTTGATGGATGCAGTCCCCCTTAACTGTCGCCGTACTCCTAATGGTGAAGTACAAGCCCGATTGAAGTCGGGTGCAACGCTAACCGCCATTTTTGCCAGCCAAGGGAATCGCGATGCCATTACGATGAATAACGGTAAACCCTGGCTACGGGTGCGTAGCGTCAATCCTGTCTTTAATCGAGACTCTGGTATCTGCTACGTGCGTGCCAATGTTAAATATATTGCACCTATTAACGAAGAATATGTTTCAGACGTTAATTAGTGATCGCGGATTTCACGGATGAGTTAGGACAATTGAGTGGTTTGCCTGTCTAGGAATTAACCTGCCTGGAACGAGGGACTCTGGAATTGATTAGATGAGAACGTAGGATAGTAGCCAGTATAGCCGCACCATATTTATCTTGAATCTCATCACAGGTGGCTTCGCAAAGTCTCTCGACTTCATCGATACGCTGTCGAAGTTCAGCAATTTGTTGGTCAGTTTTGTTTCTCTTGGACTGTATCCCAAACATTTCGTCGTTCTCCTCAACGAATAAATTTTGCCAAGCTGATGTCCTAGCCCTCTATAAGGATAGTCGGATGTGCGATCGCGCGGTAGATCAAGGTGCGATCGCGTCCCCACTCTTCAATTTAACCCTACGGCTGATTGAAATTTGGATTGAGAAATGCTTGAGATTCCCCAATTTATATGTAAATTTTTTTAAATTATACCCTGTTTGGAGAAAAATAAACAATGATAAGATTTGGAAAAATCGGGTCAAACTTTGCTATGTCGCTGTCTTCACTCAGCGTGGCTCCAAGATACCTAGCCCAGGTTGAGGAGGCGCTGGGGCGGAGTAGGTAGACCGACTAGGATTGAATTAACGTCTCCAGAATTCTGCTATGCCGCGACGATGTGGAATCCAAGTAGCGCCCCAGTATATCACAGCCGTTAAACAGGCTTGCGATCGCCAGTTTCATCGCCAGCAAGATTTGGCTGAGGCTTTATCCGTCAGCCGTTCCACTGTTCAAAGCTTTCTTAATGGCAGAAGAGTTACTCATATCAACTTTGTCGAAATTAGCGAGAGACTAGGATTTGACTGGCAAGACATTGCTGCTCCTCCTATCGCGCCATCCTCTAACCCAGCCGAACCCATCCAATCCGATGAACCTTCGGAAAACGGACACAATGTTGATTGTGATTCCCTAGTGCAACAAGTTCGCCAGTATTGCCATGACAAAATTATTTCCTTGTATGGCAAAATGCAGCTATTGGATGTTTCCCAACCTGTTGATGTCGATAACTTTTACGTCGAAGTCAATATTCTCGAACAAGTAACCAGTCAGCAATGGTTGGAACTCGCCGATTTACTCCAGGATTTTAACCCCAATACCGATAATTTTGATCGCCTGGGTTTAGGTAGAGTCCGTCAACAACGAGTTCCCGGATTAGCCACCGTAGAAAACCATAATCGGCTGATGGTGTTGGGTAAACCGGGGTCAGGAAAAACGACGTTTTTACAACATCTAGCGGTTGAGTGTAATGGGGGGAAGTTCCAACCGGATAAAGCGCCAATTTTTATCCGACTTAAAAACTATGCCAAGTCAGCCAAAGATGAAAATGACTTTAAATTATTCAACTCCATTCATCGAGAACTCTATAGTTGTGGCATTTCCGATGAAAAGGTAACTGAAATAATTCTGATTCAGGGAAGAGGACTGATTTTACTGGATGGTTTGGACGAAGTACCTGCGGAAGATGAGTTAGAAGTCGTCGAGCAAATTCAGCAATTTTCTGAATATTACTACAAAAATAAATTTGTCATTACTGTACCAGCTCCACCAATTAAAGCAATATTACAATTGCAATCTTTTATTAGTCTATCTTAATCAATTTCCCAATGTGAGTCCTACAGTACGCCAAGAGATTGAGGATACCTTATTATTACCCATTGCCGAGAGCAAGAAAAAAAGTAGATGCATTGATAATTACATGTAAACAGAAGTACTTTCAGGTACATAGACAGATACCCGACTTCTTGGAGAAGTCGGGTATCTTGCTTAGAAGACTGGCGATCGCAAAACAAAGTAGAGGATGGAAGTTCATTGGCTCCTAGATCAGAACTTATCACCAGTACCATTGAGAGAGTGAATAGAATTGTTTTGAAAGGTCTAGTCAAGTTAAAATACATTTTATTACCCCATTGCCGAGATTAAGAAAAGAAGTAGATGCATTGATAATCAAATATAAACAGCAGCACTTTCAACCAGCCAATACTCCGATAACCCAAAGATGATACCCTTTAATCTAGCGCACAACTATCCCCACAAGACTGACACATCCTTAACGCTGCAACTAATTGATCAACTGCCAATGGCTTACTCAAACACTCATTCATCCCTGCTTTTAAGCATTCCTCACGCACCTGTGGCATTTCATCAGATGTTACCGCAATAATACAAGGACGCTGTTCCGGTAACCATTCTTGACATAAGCGGCGCATCATTGCCAAACCCCCCATCTGTGGCATTTGCACATCGGTTAAAACAACATCGTAATAGTTTTGGCGTAACGCTTCTAAGGCTTCTAATCCATTCCCGACAACATCCGCCTGATAGCCTAGCGATCGCAAAACTCGTAACGCCACGGTGCGATCGCCCCATTGATCTTCGGCTACGAGAATCCGCAGGGGTAATTCCTCGGCTAACGGTGCAACCGATTCAGCACTTGGCTGCGGCGTTTGATTAGTCTCCGATGGCTGACTAAACATCCGTGTCCAAATGTTACCAATCTGAGACAGTCGCAGGGATTGATCGGTGAATGTAGCACCATTAGCGATAGTTAAACTAGACATTGTTGCTACCTTATGAGTGGTAATGTACAGGTTGAGCAAGTGCGATCGCGTCAACCGCAGTAGTGCGATCGCCTCTCCATCTGATCAAAGCCGACGGTTGCTTGAGATTCTGCTTGAGAAATGCTTGAGTTTGCTTGACTTATGCCAGATCCGAAAAAAAGAACAGTATCATACAATAAAGTGCTTTCGATGGGATAATGTCACGGGGAATCAAAATTGCTCCAGAACATAAAAAAACCGTTAGACAGGCATTAAGGCGTCGCGGTTACTTCAGTCAGCAGGATTTGGCGAATAAGTTAGGATTATCGCTGTCTACAATTCACAGCTTTTTTAATGGTAAACCTGTAGATTCGATCAATTTTGAGGAAATTTGTGAAACGTTAGCATTAGATCGACAAACCATCCAAGACTACAACATAGACACTCTAGTACAACATGTCCGCCAGAAAATATATTAAGTATCGCCAGATTGGTTATCCTTGGCAATTTAGCTCTCAACAAAAGAAACTCCTCAAGCACTATTATGATGCCAATCGATTATTAGTGGATTGTCTCAATAGTGACTGTTATGTCAGTCGTGAGGTGCGACAGGAGATTGAGGATACCTTATTATTGCCAATGGCTGAAATAGAGAAATGTCGAGTCACTTAGGCAACCTATCTATAAATCTAAGTCCCTGAACATAAACTCTGTCCACTGTACTAAGAAATGTTAACAAGCGTCAAATCCTTACTGTTCCCTGTTCCCCGTTCCCTGTTCCCTAATTTCAACCGTCAACGTTAATTTTATCCGACTACTTACTGAACCAATAATTATACAATAATAGAAAGCACTATTTTGCTGCCAATTCTGCTAAACCTATGTTTCCAGTTATTTACTCCGACGAATTTCTCAATCATAGCAACGGTGGTTTCCACCCCGAACGCCCGGAACGGTTGACAGCTATTGTCAACGCCTTAAACGCTGCACCTTGGGCAGATCAAGTGGATTGGCAGTTACCCACACCTGTAGAGAGTCGTCCGGTAATGCCTCTATTGCAAAAAATCCATGACCCAAATTACATCAATTTAGTCAAACAACTCGCCCACGACGGTGGCGGAATGCTGGATGGTGACACCAGGGTTTCTCCCCGCAGTTTTGATATTGCCCTGTTAGCCATCAGCGCTTGGTTAGATGGGGTTGATCGGGTTCTCACCAGCAACAACCCGGCATTTGTCCTCGCACGTCCCCCTGGACACCATGCCGAAGGTCCACGGGGGATGGGATTTTGTCTCTTTTCCAATGTAGCGATCGCGGCTCACTATGCCCTAGACCAACCCGGTGTCCAAAAAGTCGCCATTTTGGATTGGGATGTTCATCATGGTAACGGCACTCAAAGCCTCGTGGAAAACGATGCCCGTATTGTCTACTGTTCACTCCATCAATATCCCTTCTATCCGGGCACCGGTAATCCTCGCGAACGCGGCTCGTACAATAATGTCCTGAATATACCCATGCCACCCGGTAGCACATTCACAGAATACCAACCCATGTTTGAGCAGGGGGTGATCCCATTTCTCACTGAATTCCAACCCGATTTACTCATCGTCAGTGCAGGCTACGACGCCAACGCCGATGATCCCCTCGCCAGCATCGCCCTGAAACCGCAAGATTTTGGCGTATTCACGGAGTACTGTTTGCAAGTGACTCACCGCATTTTATTTGGCTTAGAAGGAGGCTATGACCTAACTGCCTTAGCCAAGTCCGTTATTGCCACCATTGAACCTTGTTTAAACCTAGGTGAATAGTTGCCACTTCGTCATTGGTCATTGGTCATTGGTCAAAGAACAATCAACACTCAACAATGAACCATTAGAACAGCTTCAGATTGTAACCCACCCCTAAAACCAGTCCCACATCTGTTTCATCATCCTCAGGAAATGCCACATTGACACGCACTGTACCCGTAAATCGGGGAGGGATGGGAACATCGACACCCCCGGAAACCAACGGATCAGCTTCCCAGTCGTCATCGGGTTGTAGCAGCACACCCCCTCCCGCAAAAGGAATCACAATCGTTTGTCCAGTAACGGGAGTCTTGATCGGAAAATTTAGGCTAAGGGTAAGTGACGTGGTGGTTTCGTCACCAAACATGACCGCGTTGTGTACGGAAAAATTGTCAGTAAACCCTGCTTTACTGACAATGACGAAAGACCCTTCCCCTAAGTTGGTTTCTTCACCATCCAGACCAATATTTCCCCCCGCGCCGATATAGCTGCGTCCCAATATATTTAGGGGATTAACCACAGGGACTTGCGCCACCTCTGAAGTGGCGGCGGCGACAGTTTGGGGTTGAACCAAAACCAATGTGGGTTGGGTGTTATCGGTGGTTGAGCCAGACGATTGAGCCGAGTCAGAGGGAGTCACGGTTATATAACCATAATAGGCGGAGTCTGGCGTCTGGGCTTGAGCGGATAAACCACCACAAAGCAGTGACGAAGCGGTGAAACCGAATAGCCAGGAAAAAAGGGTTGCCGAGTTCGGTTGCATGGTTGTTCACTCGTTTATTTGATCAAATCATGCCACAATTCAACCGACCTTGGAAAGTCAAACTAGAGAAATTAACGGTAAGGTTTGGTTACCATGACTCAGTATTGAGTCCGATTCGTGTCAATTTTGATACTCAACCACCCAGCACCACCTTACTGGCGTGGCACACCTTATTTGGTGGATTAGAATTGTAGGGGCGCATGGCGTGCGCCCGATTTCACCGCCAAATCTATTCCACAATTTGAGCTGGGTCAAGCCACTACCCTATCCCGTAAGGCTTCCGGTGATGTTTGCTAAAGACGCGATTATGCCGCCTGTAGTAAATCTATACTACTGTGCTGGATTTGAGCCAGAATCTGCATCGCTTCCGTCAAATTCTCACAAAGATAATTTGTTTTGAAGTAAAAGGGTTTAAGACGCTCAGTCGTTATTTCAGCCGGTTCCCAAATGGTTAGCTTCAAGGGTTTTTGGGGATGATTCGTTGCACAAAGCGAGTGGAGTAACATCGTAGTACGCACCTCAATCGGTAGAATGCTCCGGGTTCAGAATCCAGATTCAGCGTCCCACCGCCAGACGGCTGACAGCGATCAGGAATTTCCCAGGTTCTTTACAAAACTACATTCACGCAGGTGTCTATCAGGACGTTTCGTTAAATCTTTACAATCGGAGAGATAGGGGAGATAGAGGAGATGAGGGAGATAGGGGAGATGGGGAAGCTGGGGGAGATGAGGAAGTTAACTCAAAACTCTACCTTACCTATTGCCTATTGCCTATTGCCTATTGCCTATTGCCTATTGCCTATTGCCTATTGCCTATTGCCTATTGCCTATTGCCTATTGCCTATTGCCTGTTCCCCGTTCCCCGTTCCCCGTTCCCTAACAAATGACAAATATTAAGTAAAGTAAAGATATAGCAGCAAAATCGGAGTCGTAATTTTATGGTGTTATTTGGATTTGGCGGATTTGGCAAAAAGCTCAACTTACCTAAACCCGAAGAAGCGTTACCGGGGCGGGAAGAACCTATGTCTGTCCCCGACAACCACTATGTCAACGGCAATCCTCTCAAACCCCCTTACCCCGATGGTATGGAAATGGCAATGTTTGGCATGGGCTGTTTCTGGGGGGCTGAACGCCGATTTTGGCAACAAGAGGGAGTGTTTGTCACGGCTGTGGGTTACGCAGGCGGGATAACGCCTAACCCCACCTATCAAGAAGTCTGTACCGGAATGACGGGTCACAATGAAGTCGTGCGCGTCGTATTTGACCCCAAGGTGATCAGTTATCAGCAATTGCTGAAAGTTTTCTGGGAGAGTCATAATCCCACCCAAGGGATGCGCCAAGGAAATGACACGGGTACTCAATATCGTTCGGGAATTTATACCTATTCCGATAGTCAAAAGGAACTCGCAGACGCTTCACGAGACGCCTATCAAAAAGCGCTGAGTGAGGCGGGTCATGGAGAAATCACCACAGAAATTGTTGATGCTCCAGAGTTCTACTATGCAGAAGGCTACCACCAGCAATACTTAGCCAAGAATCCCAATGGCTATTGTGGGCTAGGAGGAACTAACGTGACTTGTCCGACGCCAGTGGCTCTGTAGTGTTATAAATTCCATTGACCTTGATTTGACCCCACCCTAACCCTCCCCTTATCAAGGGGAGGGAACAACTTATTTTAGTGCAGTTTCAGCGATTATTGACAAAAAGTTGGCACGCTATCTCAGAAAAGCCAGCGTGAGAGATCGCTGGATCACATGGAAAGTATCATGGTGCCGCTACTAGATTACACCATTGCGGGGATGACTGAAAACAGGAGGTTTACAGTTTGATACTTTCGCCACAAAGGAAAAGCCGGATTTATTTTTTTCTGTGTTAATTTATGGGTCTTTGAATCGAAGTTACCCCCTTTTTGAGGAGGCGATTCAATCGCCCAGTCTAGTGGGTTTAGGAGTTGTGCGATCGCGCCCCATCCACTCGATCAAATCTGGTCGCTCTTTCCTCAACTCTCTGGTTTAAAGAGATATTACCTCATGTCTGTGGACGTGCGATCGCACCTCTTCTAACAGGTGGATAATTGCATCAGAGGGCAGAAGGGAAAAGATTGACTGGTCAAGGTTTCAGTACCTTCCTTTGTCCTAATCGCCTTGGCGACTGCTATAAAAGACGCGATCGCACAACTCAATCAATCCCAACCCACACCCTAAAAACCGTAGGGTACGCCCCGTGCGCCCTTTGTCAACGTGCGCCCGACAATTGTAGGGGCGGGTTTAGGGATTTAATGTCGATACCCACCGATAACCTTTCAACAAAACCCGCCCTGATCAGGTTGGCTTATAGTTCCCTTGATGACGGCGCTGTCGTTGTCAGGTAGGCATTGCCCACCTTACCTAAAAAGGGAATGCAAAAAGAAGGATGAATTATATTCTGTTTAGTTTGTCAAGACAGTCATCAGAGAAAAATTTCCCGTCAGGGATGGCACAGTAGCCCTTGTCAACTGTGTGATATTTGCTCCAGGATCGCGTGAAAACGGACACGATCAGCAGGCGATCGCATCAGGAGAGAATTCTAATTAGCGATCGCCTGTTGGTTCTCGATGCCTCATAAGGGGTTCAATTTGTCAAGACCGTTATTGTAGGAATTTTCCACTTCTGGGGTGGCACAGTATCAGGTGTCAACTCTGTGCTGGAAAGCCCTAGGAGAACGTGAAAACGGACACGATTTTTTATAGCCTGTTTAAGGAGTTTCCCAGTATCTTCTTTGAACTGATTAATCA
>NZ_JAVJUO010000154.1:0-3616 GCF_040220555.1 Coleofasciculus sp. C1-SOL-03 | reverse complement strand
CATTATCTGCCTACTTCCTGCTTCGTGTTTTTATGTAATCCAAGTCGCTTAACGGCTTCTCTCAAAGGAATATCGCCAATATGAGTAAATTTAAGCCAATATGACCATATAGTATCATACTGGCTGTCTGTTATCAACCTTTAACGATAATCCCTGAGTGTCAGATCCGGCAAGGTATGATTCATCGCAAAATGGGGTGAGGAAGCCCCATCCGCGTCAACTTAAGGTGAAAAGCTCGGTTGAGCAAGGGTGTCGGGTGTCGGGTGTCTGTTGTCGAGGATTGGGTCGGGGAAATAACGATTTTTGATTCACGAGTATGGTATGATTCCTGGATACAGATTTTACCAAAAAGCAACGTTTCCCTCTATATGGTTCCCCAAGGGCAAACGTGCCGGATGTCTACCGCACACCATACCGATGATCACCACTCCCTCATCAGACCCAAAGCTCTTTGGCTATTGGGCTTATCTAGCTATTGAAAAACATTTCCAGAGAACTATTCGGTATGAAACTGATGTTCTCCAGGATAGAGATCCTGAAGCGCTACATCAAATGCGCGTAGGGATGCGACGGCTACGCACAGTGGTGACGGGTTTTGCCCCAGCCTTGGTGTTACCCAAAGCCGCTAGTGAGAAGAAAATTGCTAAACTAGCGCGTCGGCTGGGAAAACTGCGGGATTTGGACATCATGCAAGAGGCGCTGCAAACTCAGTATCTGCCCACTTTGCCCAACTCTGAACAAAAAATCGGCAAAAAAGTATTAGCCACGTTAGAAAAACAGCGTCATCGCGTCTTGGTTCAGGTTCAGAAAACTCTCAACGACAAATCCTATCGGGATATGAAACTGGCTTTTCAAGATTGGTTGCAGACGCCGACTTACGGAATGTTTGCCGAATTTCCCATTGCTGAGATTTTGCCGGATTTACTGTTACCCTTTGTGAGTCAGTTTTTCCTGCATCCGGCGTGGCTGATTGGTGTAACGTTTTCAGACGGACAGAAGCAGGTGGATCAGGATCTGAGTTTAGAGGATGTGGTTGAACTGTTAAGTCTTCAGGGTTCCGTGTTGCACAGCTTACGGAAACAAGCCAAACGAGTACGCTATCAGATGGAATTATTTACTGACTTTTATGAGACGTCTTATCAGGATTATGTGAAAGAGATTAAATCGATTCAGCGTGTTTTGGGGCAAAGTCAAGACAGTTTTGTCCTGGCAGAATTTCTGTCAGATTGTCTGAACCTAGAAATTCAGAAGAAACTTCCTACCTTAGTAGAGCAGTTGAGTCGCGATCGCTATCAATTATGGCAGGAATGGCGATCGCTCCAAGAACGATATCTCTATCCCCAAACCCGCCAAGACTTGCGTCTAATTGTTGTACATCCACTAGAAAGCGCGACTCACACCTCGCCTGTGACTGTCCCAGACGCACAACATGCTAATTGATGGAAACTCTATTAAGTTATGTAAATACTCTTCAATCCCTGACATTAAGACGTAGCTTGCTTGGCGCTCCCTGGAGTATGACAAATGAAAAATGACGAACGACAATTTCATTTTTCCCATCAACTTAACATTTAATCTGTTGATTACCGAGCCTTTACCTTGATTGCTTACAGTAGAGCTGCCCTGCTATACCAGCTTGTGAAAATCTGGCTGGAGAGAGTTGCAGCCCATGATTCCAACTTCCAGAGCCGTTTTGGACGTAAACCCGACTCAATCACTGGGTCATACCGAATTCCAAGATTCACGTCGCTTGCATTTTTATGCCAAAAGCGACAAAATTCCCATAATTTCTCAAGGAGTTTGGCAAGTCTGCCAAGGTGTCGTTCAGCTGAGTACACTTTGCCAGAATGGAGAAGAAGTGTGGCTAGGTTGGGCAGAACCTTCAATGTTTTTTGGTCGTTGGTTTTCGCTGCTGAGTGCTTACCAAGCGACGGCATTGTCTGACGTACATCTGATTTGGTTTTCCTTAGAAGAGATCAATGGGTCACCACGATTGGCTCAGATGATATTACCGCAAATCACCCACCGGATACGCCAAACTGAGGCACTCCTGGCGATCGCGGGTCAGCGTCGAGTTGAAGATCGTTTACAACACCTGTTGCTGTTGATGCAACAGGAAATGGGTCAACCCGTACCCGAAGGGACTCGTTTAAGGATACGCCTGACGCATCAAAACCTTGCTAATGCGATCGGTACAACCCGTGTCACCGTCACCCGACTCCTGAATAAATTAAAAAATCAGGGCAAGATTAGCTTTGATAGCGATCGCCACATTATTGTTAAACACGGTAGCTTCAAAAATGTTGCTGAGTGGTGAGGACTTATAGCAGAAGGCTCTAGGGCAGAAGGCGGCAAAGCAGGAGGGGTCTTACTCATACCTTCTCGTTTCAGCCGTACAAGAACGTCCTAACCTTTATGGCAACAGCTATAGATCCTCGATTGACCCAAGACCTTGGGGATCTGGTCAGGGACTAGCCCAAGCCAGATCTCAGATGCACCTGTTTCGAGCTTGATGATTCTGTCCTTCGTCCTAGGAAGACGGAGGATAAATTTTTGGGTACGTCAACTGCTATATCGCCTCAGATTGAACACCAGAGAATACCACCATCCGGTAAATTTAAGCATTCCATGACAAAAAATAACCCACTCAATATGATTGTTTATCCTGCTCCGGCGAGAATGCCCCTATATATACAAGGAGGGATAGTAAGGAATGAATCCCGTTTGGTGAGAAAACTTGTTTTCATTTTATTCGGATGGTATTCATCCTCACAGGTATAATACAAACAATAGTTGAGCTATCGGCGGGGAATGTCAAAGTATTTGTAGCCCCAGTAAAATCACACGTTAAGTTTTTTAGGAGTAGACCCCTGTCTTTGGAGACGATTTCAATTCCACCAGCTACAAGTAAACAACCAGTGGGAGTGGTTGCGATTCTGCACGGCTGGGGAGCTAATGCAAAGGATTTGCAACCTCTAGTGCCAGAATTGGCTCTATCCAACTACCATGTCTTGCTACCTAATGCACCCTTTGCTCACCCACAGGTAGCTGGCGGCTATATGTGGTATGACTTGGAACGAGAAGATTATCAGGGATTGGCACAAAGTCAGCGTCTCTTGACAGAGTGGTTAAAGTCATTGGAGAGTCTCACCAAGATTCCTCTGGCTTCTACGATTGTAATGGGCTTTTCTCAAGGGGGAGCCATGGCTTTAGATATTGGATTACATTTACCCTTAGCGGGTTTAGTGTCCATGAGTGGTTATTGGCATCGCACGCCTCAAGAGATTGAACCTCCTTTGCCTCCGGTTTTAATTGTTCATGGTAGACAAGATAATGTTGTTCCTTTGAGAGTCGCTCATCGATTGCGGGATTATTTACTAGCCCTAGGTGCGCCCATGCAGTACAAAGAGGTGGATATGGGGCATGAGATTGCGCCGGAAGTGGTGGAAATTGTGCGGGATTTTATTTTGGTGAATACATAGGGAACAGGGAACAGGGAACAGGGAACAGGGAACAGGGAACAGGGAACAGGGAACAGGGAACAGGGAACAGGGAACAGGGAACAGGGAACAGGGAACAGGGAACAGGGAACAGGGAACAGGGAACAGGGAACAGG
>NZ_JAVJUO010000153.1:0-33831 GCF_040220555.1 Coleofasciculus sp. C1-SOL-03 | reverse complement strand
TCTACAATTGTCCCTAAACCTGGCTCTACAATTGTCCCTAAACCTGGCTCTACAATTGTCCCTAAACCTGGCTCTACAATTGTCCCTAAACCTGGCTCTACAATTGTCCCTAAACCTGGCTCTATAATAGAGTTATTACTTATGACAGAGGAGGGCAGCGATGTTAGATGTTAAAGCGAATATCTTAATTGTAGATGACCATCCTGATAATCTGCGATCGCTGGCTGCTATTCTCAGCAGTGCTGGGTATAAAGTCAGAAAAGCCATTAGTGGCAAAATGGCGTTAGAAACCATTCGTTCCCACCCGCCAGACTTAATTCTCCTCGACATCAAAATGCCGCAAATGGATGGTTATACTGTTTGCTCAACTCTAAAAACCAACGCCGCTACTCAAAGGATTCCCGTTATCTTTTTGAGTGCCTTAGATGACGTAGCCGATAAAGTAAAAGCCTTTAACGTCGGTGGATCAGATTATATTGTAAAACCCTTTCAGGCGCAAGAGGTATTAATCCGCGTTAAA
The DNA here is from genome assembly GCF_040220555.1 of Coleofasciculus sp. C1-SOL-03. Lineage (NCBI taxonomy): Bacteria > Bacillati > Cyanobacteriota > Cyanophyceae > Coleofasciculales > Coleofasciculaceae > Coleofasciculus > Coleofasciculus sp. C1-SOL-03. The sequence continues at coordinate 33,311 of NZ_JAVJUO010000153.1, read as the reverse complement.
AATAACCTGATGATCGCCCATCAACGCCAAGAACTTCTCGCCCAAAAGAAGCAACTTCAAGATCAAAATGCCCAATTACAGCTTTTATTAACCCTGACTCACCGGATTAGCCAAACCGATGATTTTCAGTCTGCCCTAACCATCACATTAACGAAAATTTGTCAAACTATCAATTGGGATTTTGCTGAAGCGTGGATTCCTAATCCTAAAGAAACTTTCCTGGATTGTAGTCGGGGATGGTATAGTCGTGATCCCACCTTTAACTTATTTAGATATCATCGACAAACTACTACGTTTGCGCCGAATATTGGACTACCGGGGCGAGTGTGGGTATCGAAAAAGCCGGAATGGATCACTGAGATTTCGGCAGAATCGGCTGGCTGTTGTCTGTGTGCTGAAGGGGGGTTAAATCTTGACCTGAACACGGGTGTCGGCGTACCGATTCTGTTTCGCGATCGCGTCTTAGCCATTTTAGTCTTTTTCAAACAAGCCAGGAGTGAATCCGAACCGAGATTAATCGACTTTATCCAGCTTATCGCGGCTCAGTTAGGCACATTGATCCAGCGGATTAAAGTCGAAACGGCTTTATTTGAAGCCAATCAGAAACTCAAATATTTAGTGACTATAGATGGCTTAACTGGAATCGCCAATCGCCGCAAATTTGACCAATACATTCATCGAGAATGGCAACGACTATTTCGAGAGCAACTCCCCCTTTCCTTAATTTTAGGAGATATTGATTTTTTTAAACGCTATAACGATACTTATGGACATCAAGCCGGCGATGATTGTCTGCGAAACGTAGCCATGAAAATCCGCCTATCAGTCAAACGTCCCGCCGATTTAGTCGCCCGCTATGGCGGTGAAGAATTTGCCGTAATTTTACCCAATACTGATGCCAAAGGCGCGATTCATGTTGCCGAAACTATCCGCCAAGGCGTGGAAACTCTCAAGATTCCCCATGGGGGTTCAGAGAGCAGTAAATATGTCACCTTAAGTTTAGGCGTATCTAGCCTAATTCCTAATCCTTTAGTGAACCTGGAAGCGTTAATTAATCAGGCAGATCAGGCACTGTATCGAGCTAAAGCAGGAGGCAGAAATCAGACGGTAGCGGAATACTCAATTCCTGCAAATTTATACTGCACTATTTAAAATTAAACCGACGAGAGCAGAGGGTGGTTATGGTAAACAAGCAAACGAGTCTTTTAATCGTAGATGACAATATAGATAACCTGCGATCCTTGGCGGCAATTCTTAAATTAGAGGGTTATAAAGTTAGAAAAGCTATTAGTGGAAAGGTGGCATTAGAAACGGTTCGTTCTCATCCACCGGACTTAATTCTCCTCGACATTAAAATGCCACAGATGGATGGCTATACAGTCTGCTCGATTCTTAAACAAGACACCACCACTGGTTCAATTCCCATCATATTTTTAAGTGCCTTAAATGAAACGGCTGATAAACTAAAAGCCTTTGCCGTTGGCGGTGTGGACTACATTACCAAACCCTTTCAAGCCCCAGAAGTTGTGGCGCGAGTCGAGAATCAATTGCGCCTCCAGAGACTTTCTCAACAACTCGTTGTGCAAAATTCACAGCTAATTCAAGAAATTCAGATTCGCCAGCAAACTGAAGCCGCTTTGCACCAAGCCGTTGAGCAAGCTGAAGCCGCCAACCGTACCAAAAGTCCTAGGGCGATTGAAATCGCAGCTAAACAAACAAAGTCCGCCTACGCGGACTAGGTTATAATCGGGGTAGCTAACCCGAATTGGGTCTGACGAATGACAAATGACAAGCTTTTTAATCATTTTCACCGACTTAGATGGCACAATTCTAGATTCTGAGACTTACAGTTATCAGAATGCGATTCCAGTTCTCAATACCTTAAAGGATAATCAGATTCCGGTTATTCCAGTTACCAGTAAAACACGCCTAGAAGTTGAAACGTTACGCCAATCCCTACAAATCAATGATCCGTTTATTGTAGAAAATGGTAGCGGTATCTTTGTTCCCCTGGATTATCACCCCTTAACCTTACCCAAAAGTAACCAATGGGGGGGTTATCATCTGCATCGCTTAGGTTGTACTTATGCTGAAGCCAGACTTGGATTAGAGAAAATAGCCACCGCCCTCAATGAACCCTTGCGGGGATTTGGGGATATGAGTGAAGCCGAGATTTGTCACTTGACAGGATTGTCCTGGGATGAAGCCAAACAAGCCAAGGCGCGGGAGTTTACCGAACCCTTTGTGACGCCTAAGAAAGTAACGCCAGAACGCCTTAACGAAATAGTACAAGACTTAGGATACCGGATAGTTGTTGGCGATCGCTTCTGTCATTTGATTGGTGCTGGAGCAGGTAAAGGAAAAGCGGTACAGTGGTTAGTAGACTCCTACCAATCTGCTCAACCCAATGCCAAAATTACCACCTTGGGTTTAGGCAATAGTCCCAATGACTTGGAGATGCTGGAAGCGGTGGATAGTCCGGTAATTGTTCCTGGAAATAAAGGGATTCATCCCGGCTTATCCGGTAAAGGATGGCAAGTCGCACCCGCACCCGGTTCTCAGGGTTGGGCGGAAGTGGTGAGGGGGATTGTCTTGGGAAAGCTGGGGGAGCATGTAGAGACGTAGCATGCTACGTCTGGGGAGCTAAGGGAGAAAAATTTAAATCAGAGCTTAACGACTCCCAGCCGTATTGGAAGTTGTCTTATTAGATTTAGATTATCAAAGCTGGGCTGATTTGAGCCTATTGGCTAACACGTCGTAAAATCCGTCACAGGTGTTCGGTTGCACTCACTAGGCGACGACTAAGAGATTGATTAAAGTAAGAGATAAGAGATAGGAAAACAAACGACACTACCCAATTTCGATTATTACCATGAACAATCTGTCCAATCGAGTTCCAGAATTCTTCGACAACGAAGGCGAAGGCGGTAACTTACTCTGGCAATATGTCCAGTCTCTGCATCCAGAAACCGTTGCTCAACTCTCCAAACCCGATCCGGAAGTGGTTCAGGTGATGGAACGTAACCTAATCGGAATGTTAGGCGCACTTCCTCACGAACATTTTAATGTCACTGTTACGACCAACCGCGAAAATCTGAGTCGGTTATTAGTTTCTGCAATGATGAGCGGTTACTTTCTCCGCAATGCTCAACAACGCATGGAATTTGAAAAGTCGCTGCACGAAGTAGCTGAAATGCATGATAATTAATTAGGGCTTGCTGAATAAGCGTTGTGGTGAGGGAAGTCAAACGGCAAAAGGCAAAGGAAACGATAAGATTTCTCTCCCCAGTCAGACGCTTACAGCTTATTTAGTGATTGATGAAGTACAGTATATCTAAGCCAGATCCCCGACTTCTCCAAGAAGTCGGGGATCTCTAGTACAAAGGACGAAGGACAAAGGACAAACTTGTCATCTGCCATCAGAAGTGGGATGATCACTCAAAATGAGTTATAAGCTTCCCTGATGGCTAATCCACTTCCCCAGAAAACTCCCCCTGGAAAATTGAATCTGCCAACCAAAGTCGCGTATGGAGTTGGAGAACTGGGAGGAGAGATTCCGGGTAATATCTTAGTTTTTTTCTTACTGTTTTTCCTCACCAATGTGGCGGGGTTAAATCCCACCTTGGCGGGGAGTGTTTTGCTGATTGGCAAGGTTTGGGATGCGATTAACGATCCGATGATCGGGTATTTGAGCGATCGCACTCGTTCCCCCTTAGGGCGGCGTTACCCCTGGATGCTGATCGGGGCGATTCCCTTGGGGATTGGCTTTAGCTTACAGTGGTTTGTTCCGCCCACCTCGAATCAATGGCTACTGTTTGCCTATTATGGCGGAATTGGGATTCTCTTTTATGCGGCTTATACCTCAGTTGTTCTCACCCATAATGCGTTAGCGGCTGAATTGACTCAAGGCTATGATGAACGGATTGATTTAATTAGCTTTAAAGCGTCGTTTAGCATTGGTGCCAGTATTTTCTCCCTGGGTTTAGCCCAGATTATTTTTGCCTACGTTGATAATCCGTCTCAAGAGTATCGAATTCTGGGAACAATTTGTGCAGTTGTCGCTACCTTAGCCGTTTTCCTGTGTGTTTGGGGAACCTATAAGCGGTATAAGCAAATTGAAGCCCAACGGGAATCGGTGACTCAGGTATCCGTTTTACCCATCACCCAACAGTTTCGGATTGCGTTTAGTAACTTCCCGTTTATTTGTGTAATCGGGATTTATTTGTGTTCGTGGTTAAGTCTGCAAACAACGGCGGCAATTCTTCCCTTTTTTGTAACCCATTGGATGGGATTACCTGATCATCACTTTACCCAAACCGCGCTCACTGTTCAAGGAACAGCCCTAAGCATGACATTTGTCTGGAGTGCGATCGCCAAACGTGTGGGTAAACGGGCTATCTATGGCATGGGTATCCCGTTCAGCTTATGCGCGTTGCTGGGACTATGTTTCTTACAACCCAATCAAGTGGAATTAATGTATGTTCTGGCGGTATTTGTGGGACTGGGTTTGTCTACGGCTTATATTGTACCCTGGTCAATGCTTCCCGATGTTGTTGATTTCGATGAACTTAACACCGGACAACGACGGGAGGGTATTTTCTACGGATTAGTTGTACAAATACACAAAATTGCCGTCGCGATCACACTATTCCTCGTGGGTAAAGCCTTAGATATGTCAGGGTTCATCTCCACTACATCCGAACAGTTACCCGTGACTCAACCAGAATCCGCGTTGTGGACGATTCGTCTGCTGATTGGTCCGATTCCTGCTATTGTCCTCATGGGAGGTTTAGCTTGGGCGTACTTCTATCCGATTAGTCGTTCCTTCCATGGCGAAATCCTGCTGCAACTCATCGAACGCCGGAATACGGAAACGTTAAGAGATGGGGGAGATGAGGGAGATGGGGAAGATGAGGGAGATGGGGAAGATGGGGAAGACTACGGATGAAACGCTAAGATTGTTAAATAACTTTATAGTGATATAAAATAATTAGAAGAAAATTTACGCTGATGCCTTGTTGATTCCTGGATCAGGCAACAATAGAGATATAGATAGATAGAGAAACCTCCATGAATAACCTTCACCATCACCAACGGCAACACAAGCATCGTCGGCATCGCCAGACAACCCTAGAGACGGATAACCATGGGCGACGACGCAGAGGATGTCGATTACCTAGCGTGGTTTTGGGGACAATGGTGCTGACATGCAGCAGCGCCTTGGCTGAATCTGCATCACAACAACCCAGTAATGTTGTGAATCAACTCAACCACGACACCCAAGCCGCGTTGATTGAAGTCATCGAAGATGAATATAAAGCCCGCGCCTTCTACGAAGCGGTTATCAATAAGTTCGGTAGTGTGCGACCATTTAGTAATATTGTTCACGCCGAAGCCAGACACGCTCAACGGTTGGAAACCCTGTTGATTAAATATGGAGTGCCAGTACCAGCAGATACGTTTACCGGAACGATTGAGGCACCCGATAGCCTGAAAGCCGCCTGTAAAATCAGCATAGACGGCGAAATCGAGAATCTAAAAATGTACGATCGCTTTTTATCCTTTGTCCAAGAACCCGATATCTCCGCCGCTTTCTCCCAATTGCGTGATGCTTCTGCTAATCGCCATTTACCTGCGTTTGAGCGCTGTTACAGTCGATTGTAACGGGTCATTGGTCTTTTGTCCTTTGTCATTAATCGATAATTAAGACGTATTTAAGGTTTTCCGGGGCGAATTTATGTCAGCCAGCCCGATTAAACAACTCCCTCTCCAACCTACCGATGATGTCGGAACAACTCTAGATGATCAGGCAATTCAGGAATGCTGCAACTGGTTAAGTTTTCACCGAGTTTGGGGAGAACTTAGCGACGCCGCCATTCAAGCCATGGCGCAAGCCTTTCAACCCTTGACAGTAGAACCGGATGGCGAAATCTATCGCCAAGGGTTAAAGCCAGCGGGTTTGTATCTACTCAAATGGGGAACTGTGGAGATTTATCGCCATTCTCTGGTGGGGAGAACCCATATTACTTATCGCAATGCGGGAGAAACCTTTGGCTATGTGCCATTAGTAGAAAACCAAGACACCGCCAGCTATCGCGCCAGCGCCGTCGCCCTGACGAAGAGTGAAATTTGGTTCCTCGGACAAGCCGAGTTTCGTACCCTCTGTCGCACCTATCCAGACTTTCAAGGGGCAATTAATACCCTATTGGCGCAAGACTTAGCCAACTTTGCGATGCGAATGGCAAAGGAACAGGCGAGAATTCAGGGGCTACAGCCCTATATTCAGCCCGTACCCAGGGGAGAAGAGATCATCGGTACGAGTAAAGCCACCAAAAAACTGCGATCGCAGATTCAACACGCCCAGGATGACCTAAAACCTGTCATTTTTCAAGCCCCAGCCGGGAGTGGGAAAACCTTTCTGGCTGGGTTAATTCATGCCGGATCAGCCCTGCAAAACCGTCAGTTTGCCGAAATTGACTGCGCTGAGTTACCCAAGACGGAAGCGGGTGCGGTGAATACTGATGCCTTATTTGGCAGACAGGGAGAACAATTGGGGGTGATTGAACTCCTGGAACGGGGAAGTTTACTGATTGATAACATCCATCTCTTAACTCCCCAAGCACGCGATCGCTTAACTCACTTGATCAAAACAGGCAGCTTTACCCCTAATCCCAACCCCGAACATGAGGAATCCTCACCGCCACCCCTTGTCCAATCCTGGGTGCGCCTGATCCTCGCCAGTCCCCAAAAAATTACCCTGTCTGGGGTAGACATCCATTCCATCAAACTCTTTAGCCTCCCCCAACGCAAAGGAGACATTCCCGAATTTTCTCGCTATTTCCTCCAGAAATTCTGTCGCCAACGGCAGGAAATATTACAACTGGATCAAGCCAATTTTCGCCGTTTAATCAGTTATGACTATCCGGGGAACATTTCTGAACTCGAAGGAATTCTGCAACGTGCTGTCTTCATGACACCCGCCGGACAATCGGTGATTCCGGAACAAGTTCTCTGGTCTGTAGAATCAAAGAAAAATGCCTTTCGTGTCGATTTACTCAACCAATTCCCGTGGTTACGTAAATTTCTCTTAAGTGACTGGTGGCCCCAACGGTTCTGGTTTATCGTGATGGCAATTTTTGTGCCAGTTACCGTGATGGGATATATCGGGCCACAAAGTCGAGATGCCAGCATCACCTTGAATTTTTTCTGGGCGTGGTGGTGGCCCCTCTACCTCTTTTTATTTGCCTTTGTCGGTCGTCTTTGGTGTGCAATATGTCCGTTTATGATTACAGGCGAATGGATTAGAAAAGTCTCCCTGTGGATATTTCCGCGCCAACTCTTACCGTGGCCTACGAAATGGTTAAATAAGTGGGGGGCTTGGGTTTTATTTGCCGGATTTGTGGCGATTTATTTGTGGGAGAAACTCTGGGATTTACCTCATACGCCCTATTTGTCCTCTTGGTTATTAGTCACAATTGCTGCTGGTGCGGTAATTTGTAGTGTCATTTATGAACGCCGTCTCTGGTGTCGCTATCTCTGTCCCATTGGTGGAATGAATGGGATGTTTGCCAAACTTTCTATGATTGAAGTGCGGTCAGTGCAGCAAGTTTGTGGCAGTCAATGCAGTACGTTTGGTTGTTACAAAGGTAGTGAGGCGACACCTGTTAATTTTAGTAATCCCTTACCCAATGAAGGACAAGCCACGGGAGGATGTCCTCTCTATTCCCATCCGGCTCAATTACAGGATAATCGAGATTGTGTGTTATGTATGACCTGTCTTAAGGCTTGTCCGAACCGTTCAGCGCAGTTCAATTTGCGATTTCCGGCGGCGGATTTATTGGAGAACCATCAAGGGTTTTGGGCAGAAGTAGCGTTGATGTTGCTCTTATTTGGCGGCGTCTTTATGCACTATTCGCACCGGATTTTGGGTTGGTTGGGTGTGGGGAATATACCCTTAGATTCTGAGCATTTGTTGACGGCGTTTCCGGTGGTGACGTTATTGCTGCTGATTCCCTTTGTCACTACCTATTTGACCCATCAAGTGGCGCGTCTATTGGATCGAGACATGCCGGATTATTTAAGTGTGGTTTATGCCTATCTGCCCATGGTGTTAGCGGCAAATTTAGCCTATTATGTGCCAGCAGGAATTACGGAAGCAGGTCAAATTCTGCCCGTTATTGCTCGTACTTTTGGCTATTCTGGGGCGAATTTACCGACCTTAACCTGGAGTATGGATGTGGCGAGTTTTTTACAAGGGGTGACATTGCTTTCAATTTTAGTGTTCAGTCTCTATCCGTTGTTAAAAATTACCCAACGTCCGTTCTGGAACAATTTGCCTCATGTGGTGCTGATGGCTGGTTTTACCGTGGTTTTCTTTCAATTAATGATGGGGTGAACTTCCGTGTTGGGTTAAGTAAAAACAGCGCAACGACGAACCAACTATCAACTATAATTGGTGAGCAAGAAACTCTCAAGTAAAAACATGACTACAGTTGCTATCTTGCCAGTATCCGATGCCAGCGGTGAGAGGCTTTATCGAGCGATCGCAGGTGATAAGCAATCCACAGGTAAAACCGCAGGTGAAGCGCTAGATGCATTAACCGCCCAGCTAGAAGGGGGTGAATTGGGTACTCTATTGATTCTCCAAAGCTTTCGTCCTGACTGGTTTTTTAGTGAATTTGAGCAACAGCGTTTATCTAAGTTGATAAATCGGTGGCGAACAGCCCGCGATCAGGGACAGACGCTACCTCCAGAACAACAAGCGGAGTTAGATAGTCTTGTCGAGGCTGAATTGAAAGCCGCCACAGCCCGAACCGCCGCTTTGATACAGCAACTGAACCCATGAATCCTTTCTATACTCTAGTTGCTGATCGTGCCTTTCATCGCTGTGAATATTGTCATGCTCCTGAACTGGTTTTCAACTTTCCGTTTGAAGTCGAACACATCATACCCCTTTACCGAGGCGGCGCTAATGCTGAATTCAATCTGGCTCTTGCTTGTCGCTCCTGCAATCTGCGTAAAGGAACTCGTATCAGTGGACTCGATCCTGAATCCAATCGGGAAGTTCGTCTGTTTCACCCCAGACAAGACTTGTGGGATGATCATTTCCAAGTAGACAGCGATTCGGGAAAATTGGTGGCGAAAACACCTATTGGAAGAGTCGCGATCGCGTATTTAGAGATGAACAGTCAAGCACAAGTAACAGCAAGGCAACTATGGATTCGTTTAGGTTTATTTCCCTAAGATTTTATCGTAAGTGAAATTGTACTCCCATCTGCCATCCATGAAAATTTACTCGAATATTACAGATGTTATTGGTAGCACCTCCTTGGTGCAACTTCAACGCCTTCCTCAACGTCACGGCTGCATCGCCACGATTGTTTTAAAACTGGAGGGGATGAATCCAGCAAAATCGATTAAAGATCGCATCGCGATTAGTATGCTTGCAGAAGCGGAGGAGGCGGGATTGATTCAGCCAGGAGTTTCGACGATTATTGAGGCGACATCGGGGAATACGGGTATTGGTTTAGCCATGGTTTGTGCGGCTAAGGGATATCGTTTAATTTTAACTATGCCAGAAAATATGAGTCGTGAACGTCAGCAATTGGTGAAAGCCTACGGTGCAGAAGTGGTGCTGACACCTGCTAAAGCCGATATGGCTGGCGCGATCGCCCGGGCAAATGAGTTACTCGCGACTCTCCCAAATACGTTTTCCCCGCAACAATTTAGTAATCCGGCTAACCCGAAAATCCATTATCAAACCACGGGTCCAGAGATTTGGCAAGCGACGGCTGGACAAATTGATGATCTTGTGGTAGGCGTTGGCACAGGGGGAACACTCACCGGGGCGGGGCGCTATCTTAAACAACAAAAACCCCAACTGCAAATTGTGGCGATTGAACCAACAAAGAGTGCGGTTTTAAGTGGCAAACCTGCGGGAATCCACAATCTCCAAGGAATTGGTGCAGGGTTTGTTCCCGACGTGTTGCGGGTTAATTTGATTGACGAAATTATGCAGGTGAGTGAGGATCAAGCCTATCACATCGGGCGTCAGTTGGCGCAGGATGAAGGAATTCTCAGTGGCATTTCTACAGGGGCGGCGGTGTATGCTGGGTTACAGATCGGTTGTCGTCCCGAAAGTCGCGATCGCCTAATTGTGGTGATTCAACCCAGTGGTGGAGAACGGTATCTGAGTACACCAATGTTTGCTCATGCATCTTAACTTGAATGTCACTGACTTTAGAGTTTGTAGTAAGCGCTAAAGCGCTTCTGGCACTAAAGTGCCTACTACGAACCCAGCTTAAGTCAGTGGCATTCATCTTAACTTGAATGGCACTGAAAATTTGCAGGATGAGATCGCCAAAACCCTTGATATACTGTAGGGTGGGCATTGCTCACCAGCATACCAGGAGCGTGACATTTATCTTAACTTGACTGAGTTCAATCCTATCAATAGCAACTATCACCTGATTGGGGGATTTCAAACTAAAACAGAAGTGATATTTTAAGTTTCCGAATTTAAAAAACAGCCAAAACTTACGCAGCCACACCATATATATTGGTTAAGGTGCGTTACGCTACGCTAACACACCCTACATATAGAGCCTTTGCGTAAGTCCTAACAGCGATAACTGGAGCGCTTTTCGACAACCAGAAACCGAGCAAAAACCCTAGTTTTCGGGGGAAAATTGGAGTTTTTACTTGTTTTTAATAATTTCTTTATGATTTTACCCATTTCTAGGGTTAGACAAGTTATAGTTGATGTGATATGATTATAAACAATGAAGTTAAGTAAAGTCTGTCACACTAAAAATCTGCAAAAATAATCGGGGTAAGTAAGGCAATTTAGCCCTAGAGCGACTCATCTACGAACCCACCGGACGGCTTTACCTCACCTTCTACAATGTCGTTACTGATCGAGTTAACAGTTACCATTAGTACAGTGTTCACGTTCCCCACTATGTTATCGCTTTAACTTAGCGGTTTCCAAAAGTTTTCATTCATCCATCGTTACCTAATCTTGTCCTTTATTTGAGATCAATTCACTCAATCAAGGCTCAATTGAGGTTGGATTCATAGCGGACAGCTTCTTATTATTAAGTCCAAAAGCTTATCCCATAAAGGGTGTAAAGGAAAAAAATCCTATTTTTTCTTGGATGTTTTGTAGCCAATCAGCGTTGGGTTTCGTCCCTCAACCAACCTACGTTAATGATCGCGAATTTTAGCAATGTCAGGAAGTTGCATCATGTCCAGCAACCATTGATCTGTCAAAAATTATGCTAAAAAAAACGTTTCTTACCCAGAATCCCTCAATTAACCGTCTGCTGCAACTGTGGGCGCATCGCTATGTTCCCGATTTAACTATCTTTGAAACGCAGGAAAATAGCCTATTTTTGCCCAATCTATTTGAATGTGCTTCTCCCGAAGGTCGCATGGCAACGGCGGCTAAACTAGAGGATCATCTGATCCAAATTAAATGTCAGATGGCGTCGCTACAAGCTCAATCGCTTTACGCTTACATTCCCAATATTTTGGATTTATCAGAGGCGCAGCGTTTAGCTCACTATGCGTTTCTCGTTTACCAACAGTTAAGTGCTATTTATGGAGAAGTCTACTCTCCCCTAACTCGGTCAATCCAATCTATCTCATTACCGCTAGACAAGTCTCAGGGCGATTCCATGTTATCTTGGGCAATACCCCCAATTGCCGAGCTTGCCAAAACCCTTGAACCTGTGCTTTTGGAATTTCAGGAACAGCACATCGCCACGAAAAATTGGCTCACGTTGGGCTTTCTCACCACCCTATTAAACTTCGGCAATGAATTAATCTTTGCCAAGTTAACTCAAACTCAGTCAACTCGTCGCCGACTTTCCCTGTGTGAGCAAGTTTTACTCTTACCCTATTTCAAGTTCATCGAAGAACAAGTCGCTATTCCCTGGGAGCGAGTTTGTGCGGCGGCGGCGTCTCATTCCCTAACCAGTCCAGCTTTTATCCTGGTTGAGCAGATGTTTCCTCAAAGTCGAGATATTGCCCAAGCGGTTTATCGTAAACTGATGACATTACTGCCCCATCATCGCAGTCGTCGCGGTGGATTAGATCATTCCGGAATCACTCACTCTTGTCTGCGAGATTTGGAGATGTTCCAAGCTTATCTATGGTTGTGTGTTTTAGAAGGGAACATGGTGGCGATTGACAAGGAATTAGTCGGCTTGTGTGTGCTGGTTATGACTGGGGTAAATGTGAAATGGGAAATGGTTGAACGTTGGAATAACGTGTTAGTCGAGGAAATCCTAGATCGCGTGACACCGGAACAACGACGCTTGTTGAAGCCTTATACACAAGGGTTAAAAAAGGTTTTCTGGGACTGTCGCGATCGCTTCCAGGGTGCGCCCGATGCGGAGGACATGTCCAGACGACCTAAAGTTGCATAGAGCTTGCCTGAATCAGCAATGTAGAGACGTAGCATGCTACGTCTCTACCCAGCATCAGTGTCTGTTGATGAAAAATATTAGGATTTTAAATAATAAAACCTTGTAGCAATAACCAAATAAAATGTAACCTAGGTTCTAGTGATACAGAAGGAACCTCCCATGCACGAGCCTCTACCATCCTCGCCGCCGAACTGGTACGAAAAGGTTAAGCGGAATCACATTGTCCGGGCGCTGGAAACAATTCAAGACTTATTTATCATTTCCCTCTGTGTTGGCTTATTTGCCTTTATGGCGATTCAGCTACGAGAGATGTTTGTGGAATTGCTACCGCCCTTAGATTTCCCTGGCGTGACGTCAGATATTCTGTTCTTGCTGATTTTGGTTGAGTTATTTCGACTACTAATTATTTACTTACAAGAACAACGAGTATCGATTGGCGTCGCGGTAGAAGTTTCGATTGTCTCTGTGCTGCGAGAAGTGATTGTGCGGGGAGTATTGGAAACCTCCTGGATTCAAATTTTAGCGGCATGTGCGTTTTTAATCGTAATGGCAGCCCTATTAATTGTGCGGGTATATTTGCCGCCAACATTCGATGGAGTTGACCCAGAGAAACAGTTGTCACTGCGATATAAAAAACAAACCCTTCCTCAGATGTCGGAGTCTCACGATAATCCATTAAGCCCTTATCCCAATACGGCTGTTGTGGCAAATAAAATGGGTCACTTCGATCCGATAACCAAGGGTGTCGCAGACTCGGTAACGAATACAACGGACAAGCAATTAAGGCTGTAGTTACCACAAAATGTTTACGCTAACCCTAACGTTGGGTGTCGTACCTCAACCCAACCGACCAAGGTAACTGTTTACTAATCTAAAACGTCAACATTAATTTCGTCCAACTGATTATCGATGACTACAATACCTGATATTAAACCCCGTGATGTCCAAGTCGCCGCCATTGAAGGAACGGATACAACTGTTTTGCGATCGCGGACGTGGGATAGACTCAAGTTTGAGGTAGAATATTCCCTGCAACGGGGTACAACCGCCAACTCTTATCTTATCCAAGCCGATAAAACAGCGCTGATTGATCCGCCAGGGGAATCCTTTACCGAAATCTTCCTGACTCAATTGCAGCAATGCATGAATGTGCAGCAATTGGATTATGTAATTTTAGGTCACGTTAATCCCAACCGGATGGTGACGCTGAAAGCCTTGCTAGACTTAGCCCCCCAAATTACCTTTGTTTGTTCTAAAGCCGGGGCGGTGGCGTTACAAAATGCCTTACGGGAACACCAATGCAATATTTGGGTACCCAAAGGCGAGGAAACCTTAGACTTGGGTCAAGGTCATCAGCTACAATTCATCCCCATCCCTACACCCCGTTGGCCCGATGGACAATGTACCTACGATCCCCAAAGCCGTATCCTATTTACCGATAAACTCTTCGGCGCCCATGTCTGCGGCGATGAACTCTTCGATGAAAACTGGAAACGCTTAGACGAAGACCGACGCTACTATTATGATTGTCTCCATGCTGCCCAAGCGCGACAGGTGGACGTCGCCCTGAACAAATTAACCCCCTTCTCGGCGAAAATGTACGCGCCAGGTCATGGTCCAATTGTCCGTTATAGCCTCAGCCGATTCCTCCATGACTATCGCCAATGGGGTCAGCAGCAAACCGAACAGGACTTGACAATAGCGCTAATTTATGCGTCAGCTTATGGGAATACTGCCACCTTAGCCCAAGCGATCGCCAAAGGTATCACCAAAACCGGTGCCGCCGTCGAATCGATTAACTGTGAATTTGCCGAACCTGGGGAGATTGAAGCCGCGATTCAACGGTGTGATGGCTTTTTGATTGGTTCTCCTACCCTGGGTGGGCATACCCCCACTCAAGTGCAAACAGCGTTAGGGATTGTCCTCTCCAATGCCGCGAAAACCAAACTAGCTGGGGTGTTTGGGTCCTATGGCTGGAGTGGCGAAGCCGTTGATGAAATTGAAAGCAAACTCTTAGATGCCGGGTATCGCTTAGGGTTTGAATCGATTCGGGTTAAATTTAAACCTGACGATGAGACAATTCAATATTGTAAAGAAGTCGGCATAGATTTTGCCCAGGCGCTGAAAAAATCCAAGAAATTCCGCGCCCCCAAACAAGCCGTCAGCAGCGCCCAAATTGACCGAACGGCGCAGGCGGTGGGACGAATTGTCGGGTCATTATGTGTTGTCGCGGCGCAGCGTGGGAATGTTCGTAGTGGCATGTTAGCCTCTTGGGTAACCCAAGCCTCATTCAATCCGCCAGGGATTACTGTTGCGATCGCCAAAGATCGGGCAGTGGAGTCTCTGACGCATACGGGAGATAGTTTTGTCCTGAATATCTTAAAAGAAGGGATGAATGTCCGGCGACACTTCTTGCAATCCTTTGCCCCAGGGGATGATCGATTTGCAGGGTTAGAGACGGAAACAGCGGAAAATGGTTGTCCGATTATCAAAGACGCCCTGGCTTATTTAGAATGTACGGTTAAGAGTCGGATGGACTGCGGCGATCACTGGTTAGTGTATGCTGTTGTCGATAATGGTAAAGTATTGCAATCAACCGGGATGACCGCCGTACATCACCGTAAATCAGGCAATCGTTATTGATTGTTCGTAGTTGCGCTTTAGCGCCATAAACCAAAAAGGACAGATAAGCTACGTGACATCCTCCCACACCAAATCATAGATTATGGTGTGGGCTTCCAACATCACTGTTAGACATTGCTGCCCTGCGCCACTTATCTAGGCTAAATGCCCCCGACAGCCCGACTTGACAGCCAATTTCTTTCCCCCAGAGTCCCTGGGTACTCAATTGCTCATAACCTCGGTTACAGATTTCCTGTGCCGATGCTATATCTCTATCAACTTCATATTTGCATTCTGGGCAACTATGCCATCTATCAGACAGTTCTTTCCTAACCTCAATGCGACAGTTTGGGCAAGTTTGAGAGGTTCCTTTATGGTCAACTTCAGCGACATAAACACCGCGTTGTTTACCAACATAATAAAGAATATCCCTAAACTGACCGAATGCCGCATCAATTGTATGTTTACCCAGGAATCCTTTAGCCATGGTGCGGAAATCGATGTCTTCTAGGAAGATAACCCCCGCCATGTCACACAGCTTGTGAGCTAACTTGTACTGATAGTCTTTGCGCTTGAATGCAATATGATTGTGCAGTCGTTCTACTTGGCTTCTGGCTTTTTCATAGTTTTTAGAACGCTTCTCTTTCTTGGATAACCTGCGTTGCAGCACTAAGAGCCTACGGTGCATATCCTTGAAAAACTTACGTCCTGGCTCTATGAAGCCATCACTGGTAGCCAAATAACTATTTAACCCAATATCTACCCCAATAAAGTGACCATGCGGTATAGGCTCAGGAATAGAAATGTCAGATTGAATACTTATGACAGCAAACCAGCCAACAGCTTTTTTGATTACCCGAACCTGTTTGACTACAAAACCATCAGGAATTGGGCGATGTAGGTTAATTTGAACCTTTCCTAGTAATGGTAATTTTATCTGCCATCCAGTTAACGGGTTTACCTTGAACTGGGGAAAAAGTATTGACTTCATTTGCCCATACTTTTTAAACCTTGGAAATCCATATCCTCGCTTCTGGAAGAAATCCCAAGCGTCATGCAACCGCCTGATGGTTGTTTGCAATACCTGAGAGGGTACTGACTTTAGTCTGGGGTAAACCTTTTTTGCTTTGGGTAGATTGTTCTGTTGTTGCTGATATCCGGGAAAGGGATAATCAGCAGGCATTATGTATTCTGATTCTAAACTGCACCTATCTATTGGACACTTCCTTGAAGAAATCCAGTCCTTTAGCTCTCTAAGGGCATAATTGTAAACACCCCGACAAGTTTCGAGCCATTCGTTTAGTAACTCGACTTGTTCGGCATCAGGATAAATTCGATAGGTGTAGTTTAGATTTAGCATACCTTTATTGTCGCCTACTCTACTGCAAATGAAAAGTTACAGTAAACGTCAATTTCGGAGGCATTGAACCTCGCTCAATTGACTTGGGGAGTGAAGGCATCTCAACGCCAACATTGAGCGAAGTCGAAATGTATGGCGTGAGACTTATAGCTCCCCAAACCCCTCGTCAGTAAACAGTAGTCAGGGTATGGAGTGTGAGGTGACTAGGTAAAACTACAACACCGACTCTCCATTTCCCGTTCCCCCTTACCAGCATCCATGGAAAACAAAGCCATTAAACGATTTGGGCAATCAACATCTGGCAAAATTGGTCTAGGAATCACCTTCACCATCATCCTAATGGCGTTGCTAGCACCGATTCTCAATCCTTATAATCCCGCAACCGATCGCAATTATACCGCCCGGTTACAACCCCCCAGCTTGGATTATTGGTTTGGCACCGATGGTTTAGGACGAGATATTCTTGACCTGGTATGGTATGGGTTACGCACGTCTTTGTTTATCGGTTTAGTTTCCGTGGGATTAGGGTTAATTGTGGGAGTCGTGTTGGGGTTAATTGCGGGTTATTTTCGAGGCGGGTTAGAAACCGTGATTGGCTGGTTCACCGATATCCTATTAGCCTTTCCCTCAATTCTACTCGCGATCGCGATCGTTACGGTAACCGGTCCAAGTATTTCCAGTGTGATGATTGCTGTGGGTGTAGTGCAAGTCCCCATCTTTATCCGTTTGACTCGCAGTATGGTGCTATCCTTGCGGGAACAAGACTTTGTGCAAACCGTGCGATCGTTTGGTGCTACGCCGGGACGGATTATTGTTTATCATATCTTACCCGCTAGCTTAAGTCCTTTAGTTGTTCAAGGGACGCTTTCCATTGGTACGGCTACCTTAGAAGCAGCAGGTTTAGGTTTTTTAGGGTTAGGCGCACAACCTCCCACGCCGGAATTAGGAACAATGCTATCCGATGCATTTAAGGGTGGCTATTCTCTATCCTCTCCCTGGACAATTTTGTTTCCTGGTTTGTTTATTACCCTAACTGTTTTAGCCTTTAATTTACTCGGAGATGGTTTAAGAGACGCTTTAGATCCCCATAGTTAGGTAGAAGGGTAGGGGCACGGCATTGCCGTGCCCTATTCTAGCAGTAGACTGTTGTAGAGACGTTGCATGCAACGTCTCTACCATAAGATGCGTCCTAACCGCTATGGCGATTGCGATATCACCATCGTCGTCTAAACTGAACCGAATCTGATATTACACAAGCGTTGGAACTGTCAGCAGTTCAGCTTGAGGCATTTCAATCAGAGATTCAACAGTTTCATTCGTGAAAGAATCTCCGATACCGATGCTGTTTGTCAGATTAATCGGCGTCACTTCACTAGCAGTAACCGAGTCTGATACATCTTGATAACTAGCTAAAGTCAGTTGTTCAGTTGCAGGATCAAAACTCTCCTGACTGCCATTGTCTTCAGTTAGAAGCAGATGCGAATGTCCATCATTGTCGAAAGCCTCAACACCTGTAGTCCCTAAAAGTTCGTCACCTCCCGAAGCAACCGTTGTCAAAGAACTAGCCGTATTCTGCATCATTGCATTCACCGAAAAATCACTGGAATTAGCCGCATAAAGCTGACTTTGAGGGATAATCTCCTCCGATTGACTCTCACTTGACCAAGCCAGTTGTGCTACCGATTTTCCCCAGTTTTCATAGTACTCCATGCGAATTTCGTACTGTTGTCCCGCCTCTAGGTCAATTGTGCCACGATTATCGGTAACCGCATGGTCTGTCCAATTATCAACCAGTAGCTGGTCATTTACCCACAATCGCACCCCATCATCAGAAGAGGTTTTGAACTGATAGGTTTCTGAGTAAAGCGGTTCCACAAACCCTGTCCAGCGTACCGAGTAAGTATTGGCATCTATCGCCGCATCCGGTGAACCTGAACCCCAGTTAAAGTCTACGGTTTCATCGGTGCGAGTTAGGGCTAAGTCGGTAAAATCGCGATTGTTGTAGTATTCGGCGGTTAAACCTGTACCGTTACCACTCACATCTGGACTAGGAGTATCAACAGCAGGGGAATCAAGCTGAGATTCCGGAACAATCTCCTTACCTTGACTGTTACCACTAACATCTGTACTCGTCCCAGCAACAGCAGGGGAATAAAGTTGAGATTCCGGAATAATCTCTTTACTTTGACTCTCACTTGACCACAACAATTGTGCTACTGATTTGCCAAAGTTTTCGTAGTAGTCCATGCGGATGTCATACTGTTGACCCGCTTGTAGGTCAATTGTGCCACTATTTTCTGTAGCCGCATGATTTGTCCAATTGTCAATCAGTAGCTGGTCATCCACCCACAGGCGTACACCATCATCAGAATTGGTGAAGAATTCGTAGGTTTCTGAGTGGAGGGGGGCGACTGAACCTGTCCAGCGTACTGAGTAAGTATTGGAATCTATCGCCGCATCCGGTGAACCTGAACCCCAATTAAAGTCCACAGTTTCATCCGTGCGAGTTAGCGCTAAGTCGGTAAAATCGCGGTTATTGTAGTATTCGGCAGTTAACCCTGTACCGTTACCATTGCTGGGAGGAGGGTTAATCGCCGGACTATCCAGAACCACATTGTCAACGGCAATGAAATCACTATCGGAAGTCTTCTTGTCAGCATTAACACTGAAGACAACAAACTGATGACCATCACCAAAGTCTACATCCCACTCAACGTTTGTCCAGTCAAAGGTAGAACCGCCGACTGTTTCTTCGAGTAAAAGGGTTCGGTTCATCGGAATCGCTCCCACCTGAGTCGGTCCATCCGAACCAATCCCACCGTCAAATTCCCCATCAACTCCCCAGAGGCGCACAGTAATCTCGTTGGCTCGGTCATCTCCTTCTGTATTCTTGATATCCAAGCTCAAGGTTTGCTGACCCCGACGCAGGTTGTTGTCCAGAAAAATTTGTCCTAATCCTGTCCCCCGCGAGTCTGCATCGAAAACCGCCGCACCCCCATCACCAATGTTGGAATTACGCGACCAACCCGTTCCTTGCCAACCTTGATCATTTCGTTTATGGTTAACACGCCAGTTCGGTCCTCCAAATTCACTCGAATCGCTGAAGTCGCCATCAAGAATTAGGTTGGGATAGGCGGTTGGGGATACCTGAATCTGTTGAGTTACAGTAGTGGTTGCGCCTTGGCTATCCCAAACCGTCAGACTGACATTGGGAGAACCTGTTGGGTCAAATTGGTGATTGACGTGGCGACCGAATTCGTCAATAGTCCCATCATTATCAAAATCCCAACCGTAACTTGCGATCGCTTCATTCGTCTGGTCTAATGTATCCGGTGGGTCACTGTCGAAGGATGCACTGGCATCAAACAAGACCACCCCTTGATTGCCAACCGATTCATAGGTGAAGTCCGCTACTGGCGCGATGTTCGTTGGCGACACGTCAAAGGTGGTGTTAATAACCTCGAAGTAATCGGGGAATGTCTCCGAATTACCAAAACTTTTTTGCTTGGACAGATTGTGCGTATTATTCGCCAAATAGCTGTCTTCGATGCGTGACCCCAGAAATGGCACACCCCCGTCATTCGGACCTTCCCACGGAAGCTTCACACCATGTTCAAACCCTTCGACACGGATATCTTTGAACAGAAGGTCTTGAGAAAGCGGATTCAGACCAATCCCATACCCACGACCATCCCCATTTATACCTCTCTTGAAAGGAACGGGGTGATCAGGGTCACCGACAATTAACCCATCGACAAAATCAATCTGGCTGCTGTACTGAGTAAAGATGCCTTCACCATAGATATTCCAGAGTTTGAAATTATCTACTAATGAGCGAACATCATGGGCTTCTTTGAGACTCGGACCTTGGAAACCTAACTGACCATCATTATTCCGCATATGGTTCCAGAAGATTATCCCCATATCGGAGTTATAACTCTCGAAACCGGATAGGCGGCGCAGGGGTACGTTGGTGACATCGAGAGTGTCTGGGTCATTATCAAAGGACGCCTGAGACAGGATGGGTTGTTGTTCCGGTGACATATTCTCAACCGCAATCGTGTCAGCCTCTCTGACTCGAGAGATTCCATCCACGCCGCTAAAGACATTAATCCCACCGCCCGCAGCGCTAATGGCAATATTGTCTACCATTTCCACTTGGGCAGCCCCTTGCACCCAGTACCCCTCGCCGTTAAAGCCCATATCAAACAGGGGAACGCGGGCTTCATTATCAAAAGTGGCTTTGGGATTGTCATCGCCTGTGGTTTTGATGGTAATGTTATTGCGCCATGCACCGAGTTCATTTCCGGCTTCTGCGGCAATTCCAGACCCAACCACATCAAACACTACATTGTCTTCCAAGACGGCGTGGCTGTCATGATGCACCAGTCCCCATCCCGGACTGCCGACAATGGCGTTACCTTTGACTAGAGATGGGGTACTGTTGATATCCTCAGCCCCAGTACGATGCAGATGGAACGCATATCGCCCACGGGGATTGGTTCCGGAACCGGGTGAACCATCCACATTTTCTCCTGGGTCATCAATGAGCTGATTTTTATCCGTCCGTCCCAGGTTGTAAAATCCGGCGTTTTGTACCTCGACATCCGGGTTGTGCATGAACATCACATGACCCCGTTGCTGAGTGGGTACGGTTTCAGCGTTTTCGGTCTCGAAGATAACGTTGCGACTGGTATTAGCGATGTACAGCTTTAAGTCCTCGCCCTCAAATCCTTCGGGGCGCTGGTGGTCAAATCGGAGTACGGTATTATCACCCGAGGTAATGTCGTTGTTGGTAAATTTGATCCGGTTGCCGTTAATTTCGGTGATGGTTAACACCTCATCTTGGAACCGACTGTTATCCTCATCCGAACCGTCGGGATTGTAGGATGTTCCACCTAAGACTAATTGATCCCCAACTTGCCAGCCAGCAGGTGTATTCATGCCATCGGGTAGATTCAACAGCAGT
Source organism: Coleofasciculus sp. C1-SOL-03 (assembly GCF_040220555.1). Taxonomy (NCBI): domain Bacteria; kingdom Bacillati; phylum Cyanobacteriota; class Cyanophyceae; order Coleofasciculales; family Coleofasciculaceae; genus Coleofasciculus; species Coleofasciculus sp. C1-SOL-03. The sequence continues at coordinate 11,929 of NZ_JAVJUO010000153.1, read as the reverse complement.
TCATTGTCACCGGCTGAGGCGTCTGTTTGCAGCGATATAAAATCGAGTTTTTCTGCACCATGAATTCTAACTTGACCGTGAGTGACAACGCCGCGACTAATCAGGGTGGAGTCCCAATTGGTATCAATTTCTCCGTTGTCGGCAATGACAATTCGGGCAGTTTTGTTGGCTTGAATCGGATTGGCTTCACTACCAATCGTTAAGGTGCTAGTGTGTGATGTGATGAATGTGTCTACGACGATTTTGGTGTTGCGGTTGTGGGCGAATTCCAGTGTTCCGTCCACACGCACGGTTTCTAGACGAGTGTCACTCTCGGTGTCGTAGGTGACATGAACCCCTTCAGAAATGACGACTTTAGCATCAGTTCCAGGAACCTGACCTTGCTGCCATGTATTGGGATCAAACCATGACCCATCGTTTACAGCGACATGAGTTGCCGCTGAATGGGGAACTAAATCCAATAGTTCTAGATGTTCGGCTTGCTTGACTGGATGATCTTGATGAGGGAGAGTTTCATGATTTTCCATGCTCATCATTGATGTATCAGCAGTCTCAGATAGGTTTGTGTCTAGTGGCATAACGTTTGAATTAATCGGTGTAGTCAGTTGTTTTCCAGAAAGCAGTCATCGTTTGATGGCTATTCGCGATCGCTGACCACAAGGATCGGCATACACACTGAAATCGACTATGACTCATCTAAACTTCACAATCGATTTGCTTATTTAAATTAATAACATTAATTTTTCTTGATTTTCGTAAAGTAAAACAATCTATACGTAATCTTTATACTACCGATAGACAATAATATAGATTCCTTTTATATTTGGGGTGTTTATTATCTTTGAGTCGCCCAAAAGCGCAAATTACAGACTCTTATTGTGAAAAAAAAGTGAAGAACTTTACTAGGAGGTATCCTGCTTTTGGCAGAAATACTCTTTTCTGGTGAGATGGGTATCCTGCCCATCCTACGGGGCAAGGGAGACGCCTACCTGACAAGGGGAGATGGGTTATATCATGTCCGCCGAAATAACCGTAATATCCTTCTTCCTTGCAACAAAAGCTCCTTCCCTTCTGCCCTCTGCCTTCTGCCCTGGAGCCTTATCTCCACCGATAGTGTAAGTATTCCACCGGACATAATATTAATGTATGCTACCGGACTCAACTAAGCCTATAGCCAAGCTTTTAGACTTTAAAATGGAAAGCTCCGTGGCGTGATAGAATAGAAAAATATATTCAAAGACTATTTAATTTTATTAATTAAGGCGTTGAGTCCCCATAACTGAAAAGACTGGGGAATTTGTTGTGTAGAATCGAGAGGCACCGTCTATCGCTGGTGATCGTGCATCAGTTATTTATCGAGTCGGTCTATTGTATTAATCCTGACTGCCCCCGTCCTTATCCTCAATCTGGGGACTTTAAGTTTTGTAGCAGTTGTGGATCGATGCTGCGACTAAATAATCGCTACATTGCTCTCCAGCGTTTGGGTTTAGGGGGATTTGCGGCGATTTATGCGGTTTGGGATCAGCAGGATCAAACGGAAAAAGTCTTGAAACTTTTGGTAGAAACGTCACCCAAGGCGTTGCAGCTATTTGAACAAGAGGCTGCCGTATTGCAACGTCTGAACCATCCGGGTGTGCCTAAAGTGGAGTCTGATGCCTATTTTACTGTACGTCTGAGATCCTGCCAACAGGGTTTACTCCCTTGTCTGGTCATGGAAAAAATAAATGGTCAGACGCTGGAGGCGATCTTAAACCGTTACCCCCAGGGGTGTCCGGAGATGTTGATTATGAATTGGCTGTACCAAGCGGCTGATATTCTCCAGGAGTTACATGATTTGGGAATTATTCACCGGGATATTAAACCCTCGAACTTAATGGTGCGCGAGGAAACCGGTCAACTGGTGGCAATTGATTTTGGCGGCGCGAAACAAATTGGCGCGATCCCTGTGGGGAAAGAGAATCGTTCCACCCGCTTAATTTCTCCAGGTTACAGTCCGCCTGAACAGATTGCGGGGGATGTGGTCGGACCAAGGGCGGATTTTTATGCCTTAGGGCGTACCATGATTCAATTACTCACGGGTCAAGATTTAGCGGAGTTACAAGATCCGGCGACGGGAGAATTTCACTGGCGCGATCGCATCAAAGTCCGGCGGGGTTTAGCCAACTTACTCGATAGTATGATTCGCCTTGATCCCCAAAAACGACCCGCTACAGCCGCCGAGATTCAACGGCGTTTGGTCGTCAGTTGCCATTTTAAAGGAAAATCGTCTTCCTCATTATCTCAGACGCTGGCTAAAGCCGCAGGAACGGTAAAGGACATTTCTCTGCGAGTTCTGATTACCTGCGCTGAAATTATTGTTAGTTTAGTGCGCTGGGTGTGGCGAGTCTTTATCAGCATAGTTCTGGCTTGTTTAGATACCACCTGGGGAATGGTGATGGCGGGAATCGGTGCAGCCTTTGGCGCTTCTGCTGGGTTTGCTTTGATTAACTGGACGATTGTAGGCGATCGCTTTGCGGATTGGATGATCGGACAATGGACTCTCATCGTTCCCGAAATTCAGATTATCCCCTGGCGTGAACTTCTCATGTTCGCTTGTGCGGGTTTGGGGACGGCTTGGGGATTAACGGAGGCGGGAGGATTCGGTCAACAGAAACGGCGGATCATTGCTGGGATAACCGGGGTTTTTGGGTATGGTGTGGGTTGGTTTATTTGGCAAGCGTCGATATCCTCTTTGGCTAGGCAAAAATTGACCGGATTGGGGGATTTTTGGCAGGTATCGTTGTCGTATATGATCGCGGATCGGTTACTGGGTTTAGTCACGGCTGTGGCGGTGATTCCCTTGGTGTTAGGATTAGGATTACCCAGTCATTACCTGGTTTATGCCGCCGTAGCCGCAGCAGGTACAGGGATGATATTTTCCGGCTTAGTTCGGTTAAATATCTTGCCGTTGGAGGTATTAATTCATATCTTTTCCTTCTCCGATGGCAGTTGGTCGGATTTTATCCATACCATTAGTTTTTTTGGTTTACTCGGTATTATCATAGGCTTCTGCTTAGGCGTCAGTTATTATCTATTGGTTCCTGTGTTGCGCTGGTTGGGGTGGCGGTGAAAAGTAAAAGCTAGCTTTCAGCCTCAGCCATGTAGTCTTTCAACCATCGACGAAATTGTTTGACTAATTTGGTTTCTCCAATCGTGTTTCTTAAGGCTAAGAATCTAACCAGATCCTCAGCATTGAGTAAAGGTAAGGCAGTACTTCTGTCTTGAGATAGGTATTCGCCGTTTTGCCAACTCAGGATGGTTAGTGTTTGTCCGTCGTAACGCCAGACTTCTGGTACTCCCAAGGCTGCATAAATCGACAGGCGATTAATTGAGCTACTGGTAATATCAATTTCTAGGGCTAAATCAGGAGGTGGAAATTGATTTAAGTCAATTTGAGCGACTCCTCGAACCAGCGCTTCATTCTGAATGTAGTAGCACTGATCGGGTTCTAATCCTCTGGCTAAATCTGCGCGATCGCAAGTACGTGAACCCAGGCTGCGAATTTCAATATCCAGTTCTTCAGTCGCTGCTTCAACCAACCGTCCCAGAAGTTTTTTGTAAGTTTCATGAGGATCTAAGGGCATTCTGATTTCTAACATCCCCCGATCATAGGTCAGACGGATAGCTGGTTCTTGTTCAAAATCCCTAATTAACGACTGATACGTTTGCCAGCTAATATTAGGTAAAACAACGCGATCTGGACTTTGAATCAGGGTGGCAGTCATCAATAGTGTTCCCCGCTTTCATAAAGTTTAGCCAACCGGATGGAACATAAAATTGGTATCTCCCGTTAAAGGTGATCGTTCCTTAGTGGTTGAAGCCTAGCATAAAAATCCCCACTCAGAATCTTCGATTTGAGTGGGGTGCGTTCAAAGACATAACGTTCTCTCACCCCACTTCCCCAGCTCTCCCGGCTCCCCCTCACAAGGGTAGGTTTTTTAAATTGGGGTTGAGGTAAGACTTAGAAGACAGGTAGACCAGTAGACAAGGAAGAGTGAGAACGAAAATAGGGCGTTTCGGCTTTTAGAAGTTAGTTTGACCGAATCTAATTTTGTACGGTTTTCCCCCTTGTCTTCTTTCCATCCTTGTCCTCCTTGTCTTGTCCCAACCATAAAATAAAAAACCTACACCTGTAAGCCCGGCTCCCCCTGCTCTTCCTATCTACTACTTTGAGCGCAACTCGGTATTACTCAATCACTCCTGTAGCCAACGGGCAGCATCTTTGGCATGATACGTCAGAATCAAGTCAGCGCCCGATCGCTTAAATCCGGTTAATGTTTCCATCACCACCTTCTGTTCATCAATCCAGCCATTCAGGGCGGCGGCTTTCACCATGGAATATTCACCCGATACATTGTACGCAGCAACGGGTAAATTGGTAGCTTCCTTCACCCGCCAGATAATATCCATATACGCCAACGCGGGCTTAATCATCAACATATCTGCCCCTTCAGCAATATCCAGTTCTATTTCCTTAATGGCTTCCTGGCTATTGGCGGGGTCCATTTGATAGGTGCGGCGATCGCCAAATTGTGGGGCTGACTCGGCAGCATCCCGAAATGGACCATAATAGGCAGAGGCATACTTCGCCGCATAAGACAAAATTGGCGTATCCTGGAATCCAGCTTCATCCAATCCTGTGCGAATTGCCTGGACAAAACCATCCATCATCCCGGATGGGGCAATAATATCCGCCCCAGCTTTGGCTTGAGAGACAGCAGTTTTCTGCAGCAGTTCTAAGGTGGGATCGTTGAGGACACGTCCACTTAAATCACCCACTTCCAGATACCCACAATGTCCATGACTGGTGTATTCACACAAACAGGTATCGGCAATAATCACTAATTCGGGTACGGCTTCCTTAACGGCTGTGGCAGCTTTCTGGACAATTCCACAATCATGCCATGCGCCTGTGGCTTCGACATCTTTATTATCCGGGATGCCAAACAAAATAATCGACGGAATCCCTAGATCGTAAACTTCCTTCGCCTCTGCCACGATTTTGTCTACCGATAACTGGTAGACTCCCGGCATGGATTTGACTTCTTGGGCGATTCCCTCACCGGGTACAGCAAACAAAGGGTAGATGAGATCGCTGGTTGTGACCACATTTTCACGCACCATGCGACGCAACTGGGTGGTTTGGCGGAGACGGCGAGGACGATGAATGGGAAACATAGGTTAAGATTTGAAAAGACGGATTAACTGACAATTTTTAGACCAGAAAACTATTGTAGAACGAGCTGTACCCTGACGATAGAAAATAAGAATCGCTCTTTTTCAGCGAAAGGCATCGCCTTTACGGGCGCGACAGCTAGCGGTTTTGACAATCAACTCTAGAAGGCGATCGCGTTTTTTCCAGCGCATTGCCCGCCGACTTGAATCCATCCCATGTTCGGCAATCATGTCTTTGAGTTGTTCAACCTCAAGGTGCTGCAACTGTTGGCGTAAGTATTTCTCTCCTTTCTGGTGATAGAGTTCAACCGGATCAAAAACACTGGTACGTCGGCGAGTGCGGCGTTTTTTCGACCGAGATTTGCTTTTTGTCGATAAGATTTGAAATAAGGAATCAATCTCTTGGGCAAAGTCGGGATCATGTTGGTATTTAGTCAGAGTCGCCTGGGGATCAGGACGAACTTCGTCTAGGAGTTTGATCAATGCCATAAGTTTGTCAAGGCTCATGCAATGTCTCCACGTTCAACTGGAGTAAGATGGCTTATCTTTGATAATTTGACTCGCCGCGAGTCGAATCTCTTTTGCCAAATTTAGATATTGTTCAAACTGACCCGCATATCCCCATTTTTGTCGCAAGGTTGAAAACTTATAGGGATGATTGAATTCAACGGTTTCAGCAATTTGTTGTTTGTGCGGAATTTGGGTTTCAAAGACACGGGCATCTTTACTGTATCGGCGTAAATCCTTAATTACGCGATCGTGCAGTGTCATTCCGGCATTATATTTACAGATGACAATCCCTAAAGGAACAATCGGTTCAGCGATGGTTTCGGAAAACTCATAAATGGTTTTTGTGATTTGAGGAATTCCATAGGTTGAGAGAATATCCGGAATAGTGGGAATGATGTAACCCTGGGAAATTCGTAACCCATTGAGTGTTACAATACCTAAATTAGGCGGGCAGTCGATGAGAATATAATCATAGGGGTCAATTACGGAGCGAATTCCGCGCCGCAAAATATTAATCGGACTGGCGGCGTAAAAGCGCCCAGCGGGAATGGTAGAGAGCCGATCTTGCACATTGATTAAATCTAAACTCGATGGCAGCAAGTCTAGACTGGTTAAATCTTTAACATTAGAGACTTGCTTTTGCAAGGTTTTCTGAAGATGAAACTTAGGATGTTCTGGCGCGATCGCATCCAGAAACAATTGAGCCAAGGTGTGATTATTTTCATTGATTTCCTCCCATCGTTCTTCACCAATCAGCATTAATGTGGCATTGGTTTGCGGATCAAGATCAATGACCAAAACTTTGCGATGAAAGACCCCAGCCAGCATCTCGGCGACGGCGACGGTGGTTGTTGTTTTACCCACACCTCCCTTCAAGTTAATAAATGAAATTACAATTGCCACAAATCAACTCCAGTCGCTAGTACAAAAAGGCAGAAGGCAGTAAAAATCGTGAAATCTAGGGTTTGCCTGTCGTAAATTAATGGGTATTTGCTGCCGATCTGTACGAACTCAATTGGGATGAACTGTAGTTTGATAAAAATTGCTCCTGAGAGAGAAAAGTTGAGTCGGTTCATAGATCGCGATCGCGTCACGTTTGGTAGTAGAAAATAAAGCAAAAGATGATTATTCGTCATTGGGGAAGACACGTCCTGCCAACTTACACTAATTCTCAGGTTAACCCAATCACTGTTGTAGCATTTTGGGATAACCTGTTACTGCCGATGAGCTTATCATAAGGGAGTTCTAGTCACCCTTCTCTTCTCCAAGGTAACAAGCTCTGATCAAAGTACGCCATGGTTATCAACCCGGAGAAGGTGGCAAACCCTTTGCCAGTAAAGGATAGAAAGAGAAGGAGTCCCATCAGAACCAAGTGCGATCATTCCCCATCTCCTTCTCTTCTTACCCCTCATCGTTAACCTAGCTGATTTAGTTTCCTTATTGCAATCAGCCGAAACATTAAGTAATAAGCAATTGCTCTCGTCGGAGGACAGCGCTAGACGTCATCGCACCACTCTCAATCAGATAAAAGGTCTATCCGTCGTTAAAGTCAAACTGTTTGACCGTCAGGGGCGCACCAATCGGAAATTCGAGAACGTCAAAAGGCGCAACAGCTAACAACGACTCTCTCGGAATTGCAAGACACTCAAACCCAACTCATCCAAGCGGCTAAAATGTCGGCTCTCGGTGAAATTAAAATCGTTAAAGAGTATGAGAATGTATGCTGTCGGCAATCATTCAGCGATGCGAAGTGGTATCCTGATTAAATTGGCTAAAAATCGATTAATCTAGCATCACCCATTCCGTCATTTTTAGTTTCAGGAACATCAGGATACAAAAGCATGGCAATCGCATGGAATCAAATTAGATACAAAATCAGCAATCGAGTTTTTAATCTAGTTGGGCATTTTTTGGTTAAAGACTGGCATCCAAACATGCTCGGTTTATCTAAACTCCCCATCCGTTCAATTATAGATGTAGGCGCAAATGACGGTCAATTCTCTCGGAAAATGTTGCGTATTTTTCCCCAAGCTTCTATATATTCCTTTGAACCCTTGCCTGATCCGTTCAACAAACTCAAACAATGGGAAAAACAACAAGATAGGATCAAAGTTTTTAATCTGGCTTTAGGAGATTCAATTCAGACGATTGAAATCAACAATCATTTATATTTTAATCAATCGTCTTCTATCCTACAGACGACTCAACTCTGTGAACGTATTTACCCGATGGTAAAAAAGCAACAAACTATCCTGGTGCAACAATCAACCTTAGATCAAGAAATTTCATCGCTGCTGACACCGCTCTCCCCTGATATACTAATTAAGCTAGATGTTCAAGGCTATGAAGACCGGGTAATCCGAGGGGGTATGGAAACCTTTAAACAGGCTAGAGCTTGCATTGTCGAAATTTCATTAGATATACTTTACCAAGAACAAGCTGATTTCAAAGATATTTTTTGGTCGCTCGATCAGCTAGGATATCGCTACGCGGGAAACCTTGACCAAGTTCAAGGCAAAGATGGTCATGTTCGTTATTTTAATGCTGTGTTTATTAACAATAATTAGCTGGAAATAATAATTATGCGCGTTGAAGATTGCTGCCAAAGCTTATTGGAAGAAATTTTACCTATTCTTGATCCCCAAAGAGAGGGAGTTTGTATTGACGTAGGAGTGGGAACTTTTGCTTTTTATTGTGAACGGTTTGCTCGACTAGGCTTTAATACAGTTGCCGTGGAACCACTACCTGTGAAAAAACTCCAGAATTTATGCCAACGTTACAATATTCCTTTAATCCAAACTTGTCTTTCAAATAGGGATGGCGTTCAAGACTTATATATGGGAAAATTCTTGGGGTTATTTAATCATAATTTCAACTCATTATCACCGGATTGGTTTGGCGCTTCTTCAGATACAAAACAGGTAAAATCTATGATGTTATCGAGTTTACTATCAATCATAGATTCACAACAAATTACTTGTATTAAACTTGATGTAGAAGGATGGGAATCTCAGATAATCAAGCAGTTTAATGAGTTGCCTTGCTCTTTACTTCCGAAAGTTGTCATGTTTGAATATGGGGGTGGAACAAGCAAAGTCAATGCAAAAAGAGGGTGGTCACCTAAATTTTTGAAGGCGACGTCGGACTGTTTAATGACATTAAAACAATGTGGATATAGTTTGAGTGTGATAATTGATTATGCTCATTCATCAAAAGAAACTATTTTTGATTTACAATCCTCTAACTTAGATGTAAATGACTTAATTCCGAATCATTCAATTTACGGAAATATTATTAGTTTTAAAAACTGGACTGATCCCGAAGGAAAAATCGCCAAACTATGCTCCCGTTACTATGGAGGAATTGCACATCGATTGGTGACTGCAATGTTTTCCTGAACCCTGAAATAATTAGGGTCTGCTCAATATTTGGGAGCCTTAAATTAAGAATTTAGCACACCAACTACCGAAGAACCGATGCTCAACCAAACTGATTCAATAATCGGCTGCTTGCTGGGTACAGCCGTTGGCGATGCGTTGGGACTTCCTTGTGAAGGATTATCAAAACATAGACAACGCCAGATTTATCCAAATATTACCAGACATCATTTTTTCTTTAACAAAGGAATGGTTTCTGACGATACGGAACATACCTGTCTCGTTGCTCAATCCTTAATTATCTCAGGAGATAATGAACAACTATTTAGGCGTGAATGGGCGTTTGTAAAAGCCTCCACCCGCATTACCCATACTGATCCGAAAGCTGAATTCGGTGCATTAGCTGTTGCAATAGCCGCTTATTTGGCTAGCTGTCATTCCATCGTTTCTCCCCAAGCGTATTATCAAACTCTGCAAGAAGTTCTGGGTATGGAAGCCACAGAATTCCTGGAACTTATCAAAAAAGCCTGTGACAGTGCTGCGAAAGGGCAAACAAGTGAATCCTTTGCGATGACTCTAGGATGCAGTCAGGGTGTTAGTGGTTATGTGTATTGTACCGTGCCAATGGTTATCCACGTTTGGTTAAGACATCAACGGGATTATCCAGGTGCGATCGCGGAGATTATACGACTGGGTGGCGATACAGACACCACAGCCGCTATTTTAGGCGGTATTATTGGTGGATCGCATCTGCTGTCACTAAAGTTACTGCCTTATTCGGACTAACATTCAGACTGCGCGAAAACACATACTGTCGTAAATGGGCATAGGGATTGGTAAATCCATCTTTTAGTCCCACTTCATAGGTTTTGCGCCCCATTAGCACCGTGTCAAAATAGCGATTCTCCGCCGTAACCCCCATTGCTTCTCTAAAATGAGAAGGCAGGGTTTCAGGAAACTCTGTAAACAGCTGATTCAGGTACTCCTGATGATTAGAAAAGCCTGTATGAGAACCATCCGAATGAGCGATGAAACCATCTAAACTACAAGCCACAAAATAAGTTAGTTTTCGCATATTTAAGTTTCATTGAGAAATAAATTATCGAATTTTAATCGCTAAATTCTAAATTTTTCAAGCTTTTACTCAAACACCATAGATTTCCATCTTATACTTATAACCCGATAGTTTATTAATAACCGGAGCAGGCTATCTTTACTTTTTAAATGTTTTGAACAAGCTGGTGACGTCGAAATTTAACGATTTCAGGAATATATCTATTCTTTTCATCTTGACCTTCAAAACCTAGCCGCTCATACACACTACCACCAATACCCGGTAGAACTATACCTTTATCATCTCGCGTGAAATCTTTAGCAAAATAGAAAAACTCAAATTTACTGTAAATCTCCTTGTTGAATTCACTCCTTAACTTTTCTTCTGCTGTTTTATAAATTACTGGTGCAGCAATAAGTATTTTTTCGGGTTCAATTTTTTGAATTAGATTAGTTAAATTTGTTCTCACGACACAAGCACCAGAGATAATGGACTTAATCACGATTAAATACTGAACGATATCATTATTAACAGGTTCTTGATACTTTTTGAGTATCGGAGCAACTTTTAATTCGTTTATCTCAAAGGGGGAAAATCGTTGATTCCAAAAACAAGCGAAGGCAAGTTTTGAAACTTTAGGTTCTAAAGTCGTAAGAATTCCTTTGGCTAAAAAATCCGCATCTTCAACGGTACAAGCTAGATATACATTACTTTGACTATTAATAGACTTTAAAATTGAATTGCCAAGTTTTACTCCCAGCTTAAACATAACTGAGCGATAGGCTTCAGGAGATGTGCTTTTATCTCCTAATTTATCGAGAAAATTTTTTGTTTCCGTATCGGCTAATTCTGTATAGTATCTTGGGTTTGTTTTAGTTGTAAATTGCATAGCAATTATCTCCTATTTTGTATCCTAAAAAACAAATAATCATACAATCTTTACGTCACTATAAATATTTCCTCTAAGATTTTCATTTTTTAAAAGTAAATTTCAAGTTCATCGAATGTCATTGGTTGATTTTGCTTAACTCGTTCTTGAAAGCGTCTAAATTTTTCAGTTTCTATACTGTATGGCAAAGTTCCTTCTTCCAGTCCATTCGCAAATTGCCATTGCAAAAAACCTTTAGATATGCTGTACGTAAACCCTTGTATTTTAGCAAGAATTTTTTTAACCTCTGGATCGATTTGCACAACTTGGCTACCAAAGTAACGAATATAAGAAGGTTGCGATTGTCGAGACTTTTCCAAAATTTTCCTAAGAGAGACATTAGATTTATCGCTGGAAAGCCAAGCGCCTAGAATCACACTAGCTACACATTCAATTTTATCGGGTTCAGGATTGTCAAAAGCGCAAAGATATGCCACAGCTTGGCTAAACTCCTGTTCTTCTTGAAGAACTTTTGGTAAGCTAGGGGCAAAGTAAAAGTAATCAACTTTACTAAGCTCAGCAATTTGCTGAGGTATTTGATTTGCCAACCTGTCTCTGAGTTGGGAGTTAGAAACAACTAACGTAATTTCTGATTGCTTTGATACAGCTTGATTTAAGTTGTATTGTTTAGCAAAATCGTCAGCAATTGAGCGTAGTCCACTTCCCCATCTTAAACGTGCCGTATTTTTCAACTGGTAGTGCTGATAAATAGGGTCTGCTGAATAAGTCTTGTGGTGGGGAAAAGGCTTTTATGCAGGAGGCAGAAGGCAGAAGGGAAGAGGGTTTAATCCAACCCACAATCGTTGTCCTAGGAGTATCTTTCTCACGCTAGGTGCTAGGTTTTTT
>NZ_JAVJUO010000152.1:0-50079 GCF_040220555.1 Coleofasciculus sp. C1-SOL-03 | reverse complement strand
CATTATCTGCCTACTTCCTGCTTCGTGTTTTTATGTAATCCAAGTCGCTTAACGGCTTCTCTCAAAGGAATATCGCCAATCTGAGTAAATTTAAGCCAATATGACCATATAGTATCATACTGGCTGTCTGTTATCAACCCTTAGCGAAATGTGATCGAGTAAATTGGGTACGACTCTAACCGTCTAACACACTGGGGTCAATTAGAGTAATATCAAACGGGTCTTGAGATCCACTTTGTTTGTCTTCGGACTTAAGTCTTTTATCTTCGGGCTTGAGTCGGTAGTATTTCGCACTCACGCCTGAACTACCGCTAAACATAACTTGATCGGTATCTTTAAGTTCGTAAGCACTAATTTTACGACCATTAATCAAGATACCATTGGTGCTAGGTTGACCTTGGAGATTACCATCCATAATTTTGTAACGGTAAGACCCGTCATCAAGTGCTATCCGTCGTAACGTAGCATGTTGGCTCGAGACAAACATGGAGAACAAGCGGATATCGCAATTCGGAGATCGACCAAGGGAATAGACTTCCGCTTCTAAGGGAACGATTCGGCGTCCTTTATCATCTTCCACCAGCAATAGATGGCTTTCTTGAGCATCTGAAGCCTCGGAAAGCTGATGGGAGTCCTTGGGTGTGTGGTTAGCCGGTTTATGGAATTGAGACGTTTCAGTTTGAGACATTTGTTTTATCCTTGGGTTGACCGAAGGCGGTAACAACGACAAGCGAATAACCCAAAGTGGTTTAATCTAGTTTAACCATTGGGCGATCGCAACGCTTCGCGACAAGGGAGATCAGGGAGATAAGGGGGACAACAGTTATTTTAGCAGGTTAAGATTTGCAGCTACTCTGCATTAGGCGTCCTTGGAGAAGGCTCTAGAGAGTAGAAGACATCAGATTCTGTTTCTTTCATGCTACATCGAAAACTACAGGACTGGCGACGCCTAAAAATTCAACCATTGTGACAGGGTTCCTGGAACGGGTAGGAGAATACTCACCAAAACAGTCAACGCCAGCAATCCGGCAAAGTCGCGCCCATTATCCAATTCGGAAACATCGTTCAATGCGGGTTCATCGACGACGGGCAGCAAGATTAAAATAATCGCCCACAAGAGTAAATCGGGTTGTAAGAATGCCAAAACCAACATCAATAAGCGACTCAGTTGACCAATGGCGGCACCGGTTCTCTGTCCAAACATGGCATGGATAATATGACCGCCATCCAGTTGACCGACAGGCATTAAATTAAACGCGGTGACGATTAAGCCGATATACCCCGCCACAGCGACGGGATGCAAGTTAATCGCCATATCTGGCATGAATTGACTACCTAATGCCCATTTGCTGAGGACTGACAGCAATAGGGAAAAACGCGGATCTAAGGATTGGATATTCACCAATCCCGATTCCTCCGTCAACGGCACTGGACTAGAATGGGCTAACCCCCAGAACAGCAGGGGAAGGGCAACCAGTAACCCCGCCACCGGACCAGCAATCCCGACATCAAATAAAGCTTTGCGATTGGGGACAGGCGATCGCATCTGGATAAATGCGCCAAATGTGCCTAAGAAAAAGGGTACAGGGATAAAGTAGGGCAGAGTCGTCCGTATTTTATAATACAGGGCGACGAGGTAATGACCCAATTCGTGAATCCCTAAAATTGCCATCAGGGCTAAGGCATAGGGCAATCCTCTGAGTAACGCCTCTGGGTTCGATTGCACTTGTTCGGCAGAAAGTCCAGCAATCTGAGTCGCGCCCACCACGGTTGTGGTAAACAAGGTAATCACCACTAGCGCTAATGCTAAACCTGGTCGAGTTAACTCATCCTGCAACCGTCTCCCTCTAGGCTGGGTATAGGGATTGGGAACCAAGGCAAAGAAGGGTTTCCCACTGAAGCTTTCCTGAAAAATCACAAAAAAGCGATCGCCAAATTCGGCTTCAACATTTTTCCGTACTGTTTTGTAAGCCGCATCCGGATTGGTACGGAGTTTACCCCGACATAAAACGGCTTGGGGACGATATTCCAGATTTTGGAGATAGTAGACCCCCCAAGGAAAACAATTTCGCAGTTCCGTTTCTTCCTGCTTGGTGATTGGACGCAGCCCTAACTTTTCAGCCGTCTGGGACACCGTTGATCCAGTCGCTGAGTTTTGAGAGGGTGTCGGCATCCGGTTCATCCTGGTAACCGAGTACCTGCCAATAAAGTAGGCAATGAAAACAAGTAAAATTAGGAGTAACCAGAGTTCCATGATGTACAGATATACCCATTCGTAATAAAAGCAAAATCTTGACCCCGATGAGTCCGATTAGTCCAAGTGGCTAATGATTACAGACCAACCCGTATAGTGCAACCTGATTTGTATCCAACGGCTCATCGTGTTTTTCGTTCCTGATCGTCGTCCAATCTACAACCTACTGTGTTCAAATCCCCACGCCTAATCCTTGATTCTATTTTCGCATTTCCACCCAATCGTGACACCTTAGGAGGTACAGCTTATTTCATTGTAGAGAATGGGGCTGGGGTATTGATTGATTGTCCGGCTTGGCATGAGGGAACTCAGCAATTTTTGCAGGATCACGGCGGTGTCTGGTGTCTGTTCATTACCCATCGCGGCGGTATTGGCAAAGCCCAGGAGATTCAGGACACCTTTGGCTGTAAGCTGGTGATTCAAGAACAAGAAGCCTATCTGCTACCCAGCGCCAACGTTACCTCCTTTCACCGAGAATTGGCGATTTCTGAGCGCTGTACGGCTATCTGGACACCGGGTCATTCTCCGGGTTCAGCCTGCCTTTACTATAACCAGGAAGGGGGTGTGCTGTTTTCTGGACGCCATTTGCTACCCAACCCAGAGGGAGAACCTGTACCGTTACGAGTCTCAAAAACATTTCACTGGCAACGCCAACTTCGCAGCCTCCAGGCTATCCTAGATCGCTTTACCCCAGACACCTTGAGTTATATCTGTCCTGGGGCAAACACCGGGGCGCTGCGGGGAAAAGGCGCGATCGATCAGGCTTATCAACGGCTGTCTCAAATTGACCGAGTTTGATGGTGTCGGGGCGGGTTTCACTATTATCGTTTCTTCCTTCACCCCGATGTCACTAAACCCGCCCCGACTAAATTTTGACGATTCCGATCAGTTCTAATTTAACTTTTGCGTCCCCTGAATCCTGAGACGGGCGGGTTTAGTTCAGTTATCGGTTGGTGCCAAAACGTTATAGGTAAAACCCGCCCCTACAACCTGACAGGTGTAGGTTTTTTATTTTAGGGTGGGGACAAGACAAGGAGGACAAGGAAGGAAAGAAGACAAGGGGGAAAAACCGTACAGAATTAGGTTCGGTCAAACTAACTTCTAAAAGCTGAAACGCTCTATTTTTCGTTAAAACTCTATCTCCCCCATCTCCCTCATCTCCCTCATCTCCCTCATCTCCCCCATCTCTGACTTATGCGGCTTTAGCGGTTAAGACAGAATCCCCCGTCAATAACTCCACGGCGGCTTGATATTGGCGATCTGAGGCTGTACCCGCACGAGTCACAGGAATCGGATCAAGAGACACCTCCCAATCCGGCGTAATCCCTAACTTGTTGATATCTCGATGATTGGGCGTCTCGTATTTGGCAACGGTTACGGCTAAACCTGATCCATCGGATAAGTCAAATAAGGACTGAATTAACCCTTTCCCAAAGGTTCGTTCCCCGACAAGTTCCGCTCTACCATTGTCTTGAAGTGCGCCCGCTAAAATTTCACTGGCGCTGGCACTTCCCTGGTTGACTAATACGACTAACGGTGCTTCTGTAACTGCCTGTCCAAAAGCATCAAAACTGCCCATCATGCCATTGCGATTAACGGTATAGACAATAGTGCCACGATCCAGCCAGAGACGCGCAATTTCTAAACCCGCCTGCAATAAACCGCCGGGATTATTCCGCAGATCGAGAATGTAAGCATTTGCCCCCTCTTGTTCGAGTTGGTTAATCGCAGCTTCGACTTCCATGGGCGCATTAGCGCTAAATTGGGTGAGGCGAATGTAGCCAATGGGGATGTTGTTGGATTCAGAATCGAGTGCGGCATAAACTGGATTGAGGGCAATGCGATCGCGCACCAGTTCAATCACCCTAGGTTGCTCGTCTTTGCTCTGTACCGAGAGGGTGACGCTTGTGCCAACCGGTCCACGCATCCGGGCGGCGGCTTCGTCGAGGGTTAAGGCGGCTGTGGTTTCGCCATCAATTGCCACAATGCGATCGCGCGGTTGAATTCCAGCTTCCTCAGCGGGAGATCCAGCGATGGGCGCGACAACAGCTAATTGCCCGGTTTCATCATCCAGGGCAATTTGTAACCCGACACCAGACAGTTCACCGGATGTATTCACCTTAAGACTGCGATATTGACTCGGTTTCAGCAGTCGCGTGTAGGGATCATCCAGACTTGCCAACATCTTCTCAATTGCCTTATATGTGGCATCACGGTTCTCTAAATCCTTCTTCAGAGTTTTCTGGCGCACCAGCCACCAGTTTTGCTGGTTAAAGGAATCATCCACATACGCTTGCGAGACAATCCGCCACGCTTCGGAAAATAGTTGTTGTTCTTGAGTCGATGCTGAAGCTGAGGGAGTCCACCCCACCCATAGCAGGACAATTTGGCAAAGGATTATCAGTCCAACCCAGAATGATCGTTTTGGCATAACTCAACAAAAATTAACGCTAGGCTTTGATGCTCTCATTTATCTAGTTTGGCAAAGTCTCAGAAAATAAGTGTGCCAGGGGTACAGTTTTCTGAGGGAGAAGGGAATCTGGGGGAGCTGGGGGAGCAATGTAGAGACGTAGCATGCTACGTCTGGGAGCTAGGGGAGGTGTAGGGGCGGGTTTTACCGTTAACGTTTGGTTTTCACCCTGATATCCCTAAACCCGCCCCGACAGAGTGCAAGTAGTTTTCAACAAATGACAAAGGACGAAGGACGAATGACGAATGACGAATGACGAATGACGAATGACAAAGGACTACTCTTGTCAAGTTATGTTACATTTCTCATAGAGCAATTTCAAATCGGGTCAGTGTTCCCGATACAAAGATTCCGCCCCAGCGGTATTCAACACGCTAGTCCCAGAGCTATCTCATTTCCTGATAGACTTAACCCTATCCAGGATTAGCTCACACGCTTTCCAGCAATATCCTTCTAAAAATTCTGGCTTCATGTTTTCTAAGCAGGTAACTGAATCAAAAGCTTTTAACTGGTTTCAGGAGCGTCTAGAAATTCAGGCATTAGCTGAAGACGTAACATCAAAGTACGTTCCTCCCCACGTTAATATCTTCTACTGTCTCGGTGGAATTACTCTGGTTTGCTTTATTATCCAGTTCGCCACTGGATTTGCCATGACCTTCTACTACAGACCAACGGTCACAGAGGCATTTTCGTCTGTACAGTACATCATGACGGATGTCAACTTCGGTTGGCTGATCCGTTCCGTCCATCGCTGGTCTGCCAGTATGATGGTGCTAATGATGATTTTGCACACCTTCCGGGTTTATCTGACAGGCGGATTCAAAAAGCCACGGGAATTGACCTGGATAACAGGCGTAATTTTGGCAGTCATTACCGTTTCCTTTGGCGTGACAGGATACTCTCTACCTTGGGATCAAGTGGGCTACTGGGCGGTCAAAATCGTCTCCGGTGTTCCTGACGCGATTCCTGTAGTTGGTTCCTTAATCGTTGAACTCATTCGTGGCGGTCAAAGTGTGGGTCAAGCTACCTTGACTCGCTTCTACAGCCTGCACACCTTTGTTCTTCCTTGGCTCATTGCCGTCTTCATGCTGCTGCACTTTATCATGATTCGCAAGCAGGGTATCTCTGGTCCCCTCTAAACGGCGATTCCTGACAAAGACGTGCTACTCTTTGTTGATTAAGGACATTTAAAATCATGTCAATTCTGAAAAAGCCGGATCTCAGCGATCCCAAATTACGCGAAAAATTGGCTCAAGGCATGGGTCACAACTACTACGGTGAACCTGCTTGGCCCAATGACCTGCTTTACACCTTCCCAATCGTGATTATGGGGACAATCGCGCTATGCGTTGCTCTAGCTGTCCTCGATCCAGCTATGGTTGGCGAACCCTCTGATCCGTTTGCTACTCCCCTAGAAATCCTACCGGAATGGTATCTCTATCCTTCATTCCAAATTCTGCGTGTTGTTCCCAATAAACTCTTGGGGATTGCGTTAACGGGAGCGATTCCACTTGGTCTAATCCTGGTTCCCTTTATCGAAAACGTCAACAAGTTCCAAAACCCCTTCCGCCGCCCAGTGGCAACCACTGTCTTTATGATTGGTACCCTGGTTACGCTGTGGATGGGTATTGGTGCAACATTCCCGATTGACAAATCGTTTACTTTGGGTCTGTTCTAAACGTTCAAATTCTTTGAACTTAACACCTGTCGCTGTCTTAGTTATGTCTCTATCTAAGGCAATGGCAGGTGTTATATCATCAGGGAACAGGGAACAGGGAACAGGAAACAGGAAACAGGGAACGGGGAACAGGGAACAGGGAACAGGGAACAGGGAACAGCCAAATATAGCACTACGCACTCTAGTGCAAGAAGGCAGAAATAACTGAACAGCTAATATCTCCCCCAGCTCCCTCAGCTTCCCCTGCTCCCCCAGCTTCATCGTATTTACGAAGCTGCTCAAGTATTTCCGCAGCGCTGTACTAGTTAGGACATAAAAGAAAAATTCAAATCGCTTTGACCCTGAGCGAAGTCGAAGGGTCAATCCCTTGTAAGGTAAGCGTTTTTCTTCACTATTGCAAGAAAGCCTATTGCCCATTGTCTGGCGCGTAGCGCTATAGAACTTATTCGAGTAGTATTGGGGTTAGGAAGAATTTAAACATACAGCATTAGTAGGTCGGGGGAAAAGAAAAAATTGAGGAGTCTGAATAATACCCCAACTCATCATTTATTTGTTTTTCTAGAGATTTTTGCCATTGAAGGCGGTATTCAATCCTACGTTAAAAATATATTACAAGCTTATCTATCAATTCAGGCTCAAACTGAAGCCGAGATCGGGGCTGAGGTATTTTTACTCCGGGATAGCCCAGATTGCGACAATCCGTTTGATGTTCCCTGTCTACAATTCCATTACCTAAAAACTAAACCCCCAATGCTAGGACGTCTCAGGCTAGCCGCAGCGCTGGGGCTTTGTTTGTGGCAAAAACGCCCCAAGCATGTCTTTTGTGGTCATATTAACTTAGCCCCTCTGATTCAGTTTCTTTGTCAGCCATTGGGTATTCCTTACACCGTTTTGACTTATGGTAAGGAAGTTTGGCAACCATTACCTGATTCCCAACGTCGGGCGTTAGCTGGTGCGGCTCAAATCTGGACTATTAGTCGCTACAGTCGCGATCGCGCTTGTGCGGCGAATGACTTAAATCCCGACCAGATAAAGATTTTACCCTGTATGGTGGATGGTGATGCCTTTACTCCGGGTGACAAGTCTCCAGCGTTAATTCAGCGATATGATTTGGCAGGGGCTAAAGTATTAATGACTGTAGCACGTCTGTGGTCAGGGGATATTTATAAGGGAGTGGATGTGACGATTCGCGCCCTCCCTAAAATCGCGGCGGTTTTCCCAGAGGTAAACTATTTAGTCATTGGGCGCGGTGATGACCAGCCTAGATTAGCGCAATTGACTCAAGAACTTGGTGTTCGCGATCACGTGGTTTTTGCTGGGTTTGTTCCCACCAGTGACTTAGTTGAACATTACCGCGTAGCGGATGCTTATATCATGCCCTCTCAAGAAGGCTTTGGTATTGTCTATCTAGAAGCCATGGCTTGCGGTAAACCTGTATTAGCTGGGGACGCCGATGGATCGGCTGATCCCTTACAGGATGGACGTTTAGGCTGGCGAGTACCGCACCGTGATCCGGACGCTGTAGCAGCAGCCTGTATTGAAATCCTTAAAGGCGAGGATCAGCGCTGTGATGGGGAGTGGTTGCGAGAACAATGTCTGGCTAAATTTAGCCGAGATGCTTTTCAGGAACAGTTTAAACAACTTTTGTACAACTTATAGCGCTTTTCAAGTAAGTAAGGTACACAGACAGATCCCCGACTTCTCCAAGAAGTCGGGGATCTTGCTTCGATGTGTCTACTGCTCTACTTACTGTCTCTACCTGCTTAAAACTGCTCTAATTCTTCCTTAAATAAAACATCGAGGAAAATTGCAGAACCTGTAAGGTAGGCAATCAAAATCAAGAATGTTAACATAACCATCACCTCCACTATTTCATACGTCCACTTGGCTAGAGGTTATGCATATTAGTTTCAATTCTTTACAATCTTGGTCAGTACCTGGTTGAGCGATCGCCTGTCTGTGTGCCAATCGCCACCACCCTGCGCTGAACCTAGGAATGTTTCGCACCTGAACCCGAATACCCCTAGTCGCGGACTACCGCTCTGTTTACATTTTTTCACTTTTGCGATCGCATAGGCAATAGAAATACCCGAAATAAACTTTTAATTTTACCGTAAATCGGCGAAAATAGGAAATTCAAATTCATTACTTATAATTCATAACCATCCCTCATCGCCTTTTGATAAGCTTGAACCTGCCAATCAATTCCCGTAATCGCCGTTCCCACCACCACAGCATCAGCGCCTAACTGGAGGGCTTGTTGTGCCATCTGGGGCGAGGCAATCCCCCCTTCACAGATAGTTGGTACGTCTAACTGTTCGACGATTTGGGACAAGAGGTCAAATCCTGGGGGTTGAAGATGTTGGGTTGAGGCGGTGTAACCATAAAGGGTAGTTCCCACAAAATCTGCCTCGGCTTTCGCGGCGGCGGTTGCGCTTTCAATCGTATCGATATCCGCCATAACTGGCTTACCCAATTCCGCGTGAATTCGGGGAATTAAGTCAGAGAGGGTTTCCCCGCCAGGGCGTTGTCGTAACGTAGCATCAATAGCAATAATATCAGCCCCGGCTGACGCGATCGCCTGGGCATGATTAAATTGAGGGGTAATGTAAACTTCAGATCCAGGTATTTGCTGTTTCCACAACCCAATAATCGGCGTTGTCGGACATTGCTTCCGCACCGCTTGAATATGGGCAGGGGTCTCAATTCGTACCCCAACCGCACCCTGATTCACAGAGGCTTGCGCCATCGCTGCAATTACTAATGGATCATGGAGTGGCGAGTCAACAGGGGCTTGACAAGAGACGATCAAACCGTGATGTAAGGTTGAAATTAAGTTCTGAGAATTGGCTGTCATATTAATCCGGGTTAATTGCCGACTTAAGGTTGGAAGTCTTACTTAATAAGAGATCCCCCCTAGCCCCCCTTCAAAAGGGGGGAACCAGAAATTACAACAGTTTTCAAGTTAGCAGACTACAGACGATCATTGCGCTGAAAAGCAAACCGATACAATTTTGCTTTCCATAAACATGAAAAGCGCTGTAATCAAAGTCCCCCTTTTGAAGGGGGATTTAGGGGGATCTAAACTTTGAGCGTTAGTGATACAAAGTCTTAAGTTGACACGCGATATCTCGCTTTCATCTTATTTTTTAATTAGAGTAGCCGACTTTTGTTTGCGTCGTAACTGGGTAACGACACCAAAAGCACCAATCGCCAATAATCCTACAATAGAAGTCGATTCGGGAACAGAAGTTTCATCTGTCAGATCACAATCGGTTCTGTTACTCCATTCTGAATGCGGAGTAGCCTACCTGTTGCTCCATAACACAGGTCAACATTAGGGCGACTCGGCGAGGGAATACAAGAACCTGAACCCCCTTTGCCGGCTTCTGTCGCATAGAGAGCGCCATCAGAGCCAATCGTTAAACCTCTAGGACTATTCAAACCACTCGCTAATACGTCAACGTTAAAGCTAGCTGCTTGTGCTGCTTCTGAGACACCAAACGCCATTAATGCAGTTCCCGCCGCCGCGATCGTCAATTTCTTGAACATGATTAATTGTTGAATTTGAACGGTATCATGTTACCGCTGATTCTTAACTGTTCTGGCGATAGGCTGGAAAGGTTTATAAAGCTTTACTTTTTTAGAGATAAAATAGAGTAATTGAGTCAAAATTAACAGCTTGTAAAAATATTTATGCCTATAGGTGGATGGCGTTGACAACTCAAGTATTCCTAGAAACCGGGTTTCTTTGGGTGAAAGTTGATATCGTTGTCATCCTCACGAGAAACCCGGTTTCTTGACCGAGGTCTGACGTGACACACCTAATAGTATGAATTAACCTTACGCCGCGAAACTGTAGGGGCGCAAAGGCTTGCGCCCGATTTAATGGTAAAATCTCTACCACCATGTTAGCTGTGCCACGCCAGTAGATGGACATAAACTTGAAGGTGGAGAAAGCCCTATTTGGTAGAGTTAATCCCATCCTACACCACGCGATTATTTCTAATGCATTCTCGATACCAATCAAAGCTGGCTTTAGGAATCCGGTTCTGAGTCGGATAATCGATATAAATCAGTCCAAATCGGCGGTCATAACCATAAGACCATTCAAAATTATCCATCAAACTCCAGAGAAAATATCCGTTGAGGGGATACCCTTCAGAAATAGCGCGATGAGCAGAACGCAAGTGCTGGCGCAGGTAAAAAATGCGGTCAATATCGATAACTTCCCCCTGACTATTTAATTCATCCGCAACAGCACAACCGTTTTCAGTAATCACAATGGGTAAATCAGGACGCCCCACTGTTTCACTAATATGGCGAATACCCCAATAAATACAATCTGGCAAAATATGCAACCATGGCATATTCAGTTTCGGATAATGTTCGGGGAAATCGATAACTTCGTATCCCAATTCATTATCAGCAGCGCGAACATAATCACCGAAGTAAACATTAAATCCCAGAACATCCAAGGGTTGATGAATGGTTTCTAAGTCTTCATCCTGAATATCGGGCGCATTCTTTCCTAACTTTTCCAACAACGCCGGACTATACTTTCCAGTTAATGCGGGAAAAATAATCCCGCCATTTTGTCCACAGGTATGAAATGCTTTTTTTGCCGCCTCGATATGATCAGGAGATTCATTAATCGGTACGGTTACCGCAAAATTATCGACTAAACTAACCGAACAGGGAACAGGTGATGCGGCGCGAATGGCTTGACATCCTAAACCATGGGCTAAAAGGGCATGATGAGAGGTTTGCCACACTTGTTTGAGTGAACTCACCCGCGTTCCTGGTGCATGAGGCGGATCAGAATTAACCCCATAACCCCAGTGGGTAAAGCAGGGGATTTCATTCAGCGTCATCCAATGGGTAATGCGATCGCCTAATCGACTGACCACGGTGGTAACATAGTCAGCATAATCGGTTGCCATTTGCCGATTTTGCCAGGAACCGTAAGCCTCTTCTAACGCTTGGGGAGAGTCCCAGTGAAACAACGTCGCGTGGGGCGTAATTCCCTTATCCAGCAAGCAATCCACCAAACGCTTATAAAAATCAATTCCTTGTTCATTCACCGTACCACGACCATCGGGAATAATTCGTGACCAGGCGATACTAAACCGATAGTGTTGAATACCCAGTTGTGCCATTAAGTCTACATCCTGTTCGTAGCGATGATAATGATCACAAGCCACATCACCCGTATCGCCATTCAGGGTACGTCCAGGGGTAGCGCTAAATGTATCCCAGACACTCGGTTTGCGCCCACCTTCGTTTACTGCACCTTCGATTTGATAGGAAGCCGTGGCGCTTCCCCACCAGAACGCCTCTGGAAATTGGTAACTGGTCATAATGAATTTAAAATGTTGACCCCATGCCTATGATTGCAGATAAACTGGCATCGCATGACGAGTAGGGTTTGGAAACCAAACCCCTACGACCAAACGGTTATAATTTGAGATATTTCCCAGGGAAAATTGACGCCACAATTGGTAATGGTATAAAGAGAGGGACAAAGGACTCATGGCATGGACGCCGGGACACCAATTGAAAAGTCGCCCCTTTGTGGTGGATGATGTCCTGGGAGAGGGCGGATTCGGAATCACCTACAAAGTCCATCATCAAGACCTCAAGCAATATTTTGTGATTAAAACGCCGAACGCCCGCCTGCAAAATGACCCCGATTATCCAAAATATCTGAACCGCTTTATTCAAGAAGGACAGCGAGTCGCTAAAATTTGTCATGACCCCCATCCTCATATTGTTCGGGTGACGGATTTGTTTGAAGAGGCGGGGATTCACTGTCTAGTGATGGATTATGTCCCTGGGGAGAGTTTATGGAAATACGTGCAGAATCAAGGCGCGTTGTCAGAAGCCCAAGCGGTGCGATATATTCGCCAGATTGGGGATGCGCTGCGTGTGGTTCATCAGGCGGGATTAGTGCATCGGGATGCGACGCCCCTGAATATTATGGTGCGGAATCCGGAAAAAGCGGTATTAATTGATTTTGGTATTGCTAAAGGATTAATCCCAACCACGAGTACAACCACGGATAAAGCAGGAAATCAGGGATTTGCCCCCTATGAACAGATTGGATTAGGGAGTCGAGAGGTTACGGTTGATGTGTATACCTTAGCGGCATCCTTATATTATGCGGTAACAGGTCAGCGTCCAGTTGGTTCCTTTGGGCGAAAGCTGTTTAATGCAGAATTAGTACCACCGCAACAGCATATTCCTGGGTTAAGTGATGCCACAAACCAGGCTATTTTATCAGGAATGGCGCTAGAACCGGAAGACCGCCCTCAATCCATGGAGGCTTGGTTGGAGTTGCTACCACTTCCATCTGCACCCAAGCCATCCAGAACTGTTCCAAGAAGGACTCCTCGACCAACACCGCAGATGCTTGCTTCTACAGTTCCAGAGACTCCGCTTCCGCCTCAACCGCCCATCTTTCCCAATCAGCCTAATTCAACCAATTCTCGGAAACAACCCCTGATTTTAACCCGACGACGTTTGCTTCAGTTTGCGGGGTGGACAGGTGCGGGTTTAGGGATGACTGGGTTGATACAAGTCTTTAGTCGCAATTCATCTACTTCCCCTGAGAGTGTTTCGGTAAAGCCTGATTCTCCTAAAGGAGAACCTATTTCCACCACTAAGTTTCCTTTTGATGTGGTGAACGTTGATACAAAGGGAACGATAGTTGAAGAAAAAACTGGAGAGGCTGAGTTTTTTAGGGAAAGCTTGGGTAATGATGTAACTCTGGATATGGTAGCGATTCCAGAGGGTACATTCCAGATGGGTTCGCCAGAGACTGAGGAAGGACATGAGGACGATGAAAGTCCCCAGCATCTGGTTACGGTTCAACCTTTCTTTCTAGGTAAATACCCCATTACCCAGGCACAATGGCAAGCGGTGGCTAATTTGCCTCAAGTCAATCAAGCACTTGATCCTGACCCTTCTAAATTTAAAGGCGCAGATCGCCCGGTTGAACGAGTATCGTGGTATGATTGTGTAGAGTTTTGTGAGCGTCTTTCCCAGTACACGGGACGAGACTACCGACTTCCCAGTGAGGCGGAATGGGAATATGCCTGTCGTGCTGGAACAACAACACCGTTTTATTTTGGTGAGACGATTACCACCGATTTAGCCAACTATGACGGGAATTATACATACGGTGCAGGTGCGAAGGGGAAGTATCGTGAGGAAACCACTCCGGTGGGCAGTTTCCAGGTAGCGAATGCCTTTGGCTTGTACGATATGCATGGAAATGTGTGGGAATGGTGTTTTGACCAATGGCATGATAATTATGAAGGTGCGCCGTCAGATGGTCAAGCTTGGATAATTGATGATAATGATAATCATTCTCGGCTGTTGCGCGGTGGTTCGTGGAGCCTCGGTCCCAGGCTCTGTCGTTGTGCCGGTCGCTACAGGTATACCCCAGACCTCAGGAACCTCAGCAGCGGGTTTCGGGTTGTCTGTGGTGCGGCGTGGACTCTTTAGCCCTTGACACTTTTGCCCTTTTACCCTTTACCCTATTTTCTTTTCCCTCTTCCCGCCGCAGGCGGGTCGATTTTTTTTATAGCCAACATTACTAAATAAAGCCAAGTATAGCTTTACCAAGGCAGGTTAGGACATTTTTACTGTTGCCTGTTGCCTGTTCCCTGTTGCCTTTTGGGATAAACTTATGTCCTAACGTGTTTGCGTAGTGCTATAACTTGAGAGGGCGCAAGTCCTTGCGCCCCTACACAAATGGGATATGATGTTACTCTTGAACGGTAGAAGTCACCGCATCCTCATCGAAAACCACCTCAAACTGTGCATCAGGCATCCACTTTGCCAGAAAGCGCTGGTGATTTTGGGCTTCTGTGCGACTGTAGAAACGAGCAACCGTGTAATGTTGAGCATTCGGCAAAAGCCTCACCAGTGTCCAAGGATAATGCTGTTGATTCCAAAAGCTGTGGTTAGACTTTGATGAGGGTTCGGCTGTGCGCCCACATCCCCGATACTCCAGGATAGAATGAATTATCGCTAAAAGTCGCTCTCGCTGTGGCGTTCCATCATTAGGTAACAGACTCCACTCATTGATTGGTGAGGGTAGCCAAGTCAACCGATAAGTCATCTCTTTGCTAATATGCCAAGACAAGCGGCGTGGTTGTTTGCGACAGTTGAACCCATCTGCACGAAAAGACGCAACAATCCTGTCGCCTTCAGTTTGCAGGCGAAGCCATTGAGTGTGTTTCATTGTTATGATTTGAGTTAGTGTTTTTTAGTCAAGGGCGATTAGGCATAAACGTAAATATGCGATCGCCCCTTATCTATGGAAGGCTTTCTCAGAACTGACGCACGAGGCGATTGAAATCGCAGCTACACATAAGGGCAGTATCGCCCCATGCTTACACATGAGGGCAACGTGCTTCGTGTGAGAAACTACACCATAGAGACACAGACAGGGAAACAGGAAGTATGGGGACTTCCCTTATGCGTTTCCCCGTCAATTTTTAGGTTGTCAACAGGAAAAGTTTTCCTATCGCTAGTTAAAATGGTAAATGATCAGGATTGGAATAGCAACCCTAACTTGCCAACTCTTAAGCAAGTCCGCGAACGTCTAGGAATGACTCAGGAGCAATTCGCTCAAGAACTGGGGATTACTGGTCGGACAATTAGAAACTACGAAAGAGGCGCACATCAACTCAAGCTTTCTCTAGGACAGTTTAAACGCCTGAAAGAACTTCTGGAGCAGGCGGGTATGTCAATCGATGACTTACCTGACGATATTGATTGAGGCGGTATCAGTTCATCGGATGTCTCAAGACTGGACAGTAAAAGGGATAGAGTAAGACGGATAGCAGGTGTGCGATCGCGTGTTTTGGAGTGGGGAGTGCGATATAAGGGTTTTAATCCATTTTTCAACCCAACAAGTGCAAGGTTTTTACGCCTAGACGCTCAAAATTCTTGGATTGCAAGCCTTCGCGATACGCCCTATCGGACACGCTTGGCGAACACAGAATCTTCCCTCGACAGAGGGTTAAAACCATTGCAAGAAAGCCTATTCCCTATTCCCTCTCCCCACCACAAGACTTATTCAACAGCCCCTATTTAGTTTTGTTATGAGTTAGATCGTGGTCTGGCAAAATATCTTCTACATTCCGCAGCGTTGGGAAAGCGTATCCACTAATGCCAATTAACACAATCCAAATCGCAGTGATCACGTACAATAAGGCAATTCCGCTACCTGTTTGGGTGCCAAAGATTGAACCAAAAATGGATGCCAAAACTCCTCCGGGTTGCATCGCTGGTTCAAAAACTCTGTCAGCTAGCGGTCCAGCTATTAAACTAGCGACTGTTCCAATGATCATCCCTATGGCATGATCGGCAGCAAAAACCCGCCCCTGAATATTAGGGGGTACTTTGGCATACCAAATCGCATTGCTGGAACTGAATAACAAAGGGGTGTTCACCGAGGAGAACAACTGAGAACCAATCCAAATTAATGGTTTTTCACCTAAACCCAAGACAATTTTGCCTAAGCCATGACCGATAAAACCGATTAGCATCCCGCGAACTCGACGCTGAAAACCACCCCAGATACTTAAAGCTAAACCTCCGATCACACCACCCACTCCAGCCGCCGTCACCACAGTACCTAAGATTTGGGCATTACCATCGGTACGGGCAAGAATCATCGGCTGATACAAGGTTTCTCCTAATTGATGGGCAAGCCAAAACAAGGAGAACGCGATGGTCATTGCTAATAAACTCGGTTTGGAAAAGATGTAGCGGAAACCCAAAGACAGTTTTTGTCCAATTGTCTCAGGTTCGGAGTTGCTTGTATCAGTTGGGGCAGGTTGGGGAATTTGAACCAACAGTAATGTGCCAATCGCCATCACAAATGTAGTGATATCAACGATAATAATTCCTAATAAACCAATTGCGGGATACAAACTGCCAGCTAAGGCAGGAGCGAGAATCGCTGAAGCTTGAATCACCAAAGAACTCATACTGCTAGCGCGAATGTAATGCTGCTTTGACACCATCAACGGGATTGAGGTGGAATAGGCAAGTTCCTGGATATTCCCGAAGCCACCATAGACGGCAGCTAAAGTGTAGAGATGCCAGATGAGTAAGTGGTTAGTTGAGTAGAGAAATGCGACAGTAATGGTACATAAAGCCACACAGGTATCACCCAAAATCATCAGGTATTTACGGTTAAAGTGGTCTACAAGAATTCCCGCAAACAGCGCCACAAAGATTTGGGGCAGTTGGAAAAAGAAGGAGAATAAAGCGATGGCTGTTGCCTTCTCAGTGAATTGCCAAACCCAAACAGTCAAGGCAAACTTAGTCATGGCACTGCCGATCGCGGATACAAGCTGACCGCTCCAAATTATCAGGAAAGTACGCACAGATGTTAATTTTAAGGAAAATACGAGTAATTAATTCAACTTAATCGTAGTCAGTCGGTTGGTTGGGAAACAACAGAGCAAAACTGACAATATTTTAAGAGATTTTGGGGTGTCATGTTGCTGGTGATAAAAAATCGAGTGATTGCGAAACTCTGTTATTGATCAAGGTTTAACTGGGCGGAAGCAATTGCTTTTCAAGTGCTTCCAGATAGAGTTCAGTACCGATTGAACCGGGTAAACCCACACACATATAATATGGAATGAAATAGACTCGTCCGGCTTGGCTAGCGTTGAGGGATTGGGCGATCGCATTTTCTTTCCATGCCCGTTTCAAATCCGACAGGAGATGATTTTCAAACGCTGCTGTACCATTGAGGCGCTCAGGTTGGCTGAAATTACTTCCCAACAGGATAATTAAATCAGCATCATTCAACTGCGGTAACATTTCCAGGGAAATCGAGGCTGGATTATCTTGTTCAAATTCATCGAATCCAGGTGGTGAAATCAGTTGAAACCCTAAGTATTGAATCAGGGAACTGCAATGACCAAAAGCACGATTACCAACATAAATATCCTGCAATTCCCCTGAACGGAGCAACAGCACTTTGGGATGGGTGGCAACAACGGGCGCAAAGGTGTCACGAGCTGCCATGATTTGCTGTTCTGTTTCCATTAGCAATTGTTCGGCTTTTTCTGAACGTCCTACAGCTTGGGCGATTGTGGTCAAGTTTTTTTCTGCATTTGACCAATCGAGTAGTAAGGTGGGAGCAGTTTTAGATAATGTCTCGTACTGGCTAGCATTATATTCAGTACCTAAAATTAAATCCGGCTTAACTTTGAGAATGGCTTCAATAGAAGGTGAAGTAGCTAAACCTACATTGGCAAGTTGACCTGTGATGCGACTTCCTAAATAGGGGATCTGTTGACTGGGAGTGTCATAATTTCCTGTAGGTAATATCATGTAATCAGCGTAGGCAGCAGGTTGAACATCCAAAGCCAGCAAGGGTTCTAGAACAGAAGAACCGAGTACCACGATCTTCTGAGGTTGCCCACAAACTTCGGTTTCTCCCATTTGATGCTGAATCCTCCGACAGTCGGTGAGGTCAGATGATGAGGTAGAGGCAGAATTAACCCTTGAATGGTCAGCTTTCCCTTGGCAAGCCGCGATCGCAAATGCTGCGAGGATGGCGAATGCGATAAGCCGAATTGATCCAAATAGTCTTATCGGTGTCTGAGTTTTCATTGACATTCATTCATAAACATCCGCCCCCCTCAATCCTTACAGGTGTAGGTTTTTTATTTTAGGGTGGGGACAAGACAAGGGCGACAAGGAAGGAAAGAAGACAAGGGAGAAGAATCCCGTTCTCTCCCTTTTCCCAGGGGTAGGGTGGGGTCAAAATTCTACTGAAACAGAAGCTCTAACCGTGAGTGGAGCGCCTGGGTAAATAAATCGAGTTCTATCTCGACCGACAGACTCGATGTAATCAACATCAAAAAGATTGTCAACATTAAGGCGTACTTGCCAATTATTTCGTCGGTAGAAGATAGCCGCATTGGTGAGAAAATAGCTATCTACCTCAAAACTGTTAGCCAAATCGCCCTGCCGCTCTCCCACAAAATTAAATCCTAAGCCAAAGCCTAATCCTTGTAAATCTCCCGATTGAATTTCGTAGGTTGTCCACAAGCTGGCGCTGTGTTCGGGAACACCTAGCAGTCTGTTACCGACGATATCTGCGTTGTCTTCAGTGACTTCAGCGTCAATGTAAGCGTAAGAGGCAATCACATTCCAACCGGGCAGAATCTCTCCGGTTACGTCGAAATCCACACCACGACTCCGTTGTTCTCCTGTGGCAACTGAAGCAAAAAGATCATCTGGATCAGGTGTGGCTACGTTTTGCTTCGTGATGTTAAAATATGCCAGCGTGGTCGAGAGACGATTCTCGATAATTTCAGCTCGAATGCCAACCTCAAACCCTTCACCCTCTTCGGGTTCTAACGGTTCACCATCGGCATCCGTTGCCAAATTCGGTGTAAACGAGCGAGAGTAATTGGCATACAGAGAAATGGGTTCAATCGGCTGATAAACAATACCGATTCGAGGAATCACCGCATCATCATATTGATTCGTTTCTGTATCAGCCAAAAAATTAGTCGTGTCTTGATCGACAATATCATACCGCAACCCTGCCACCAGAATTAAGTTATCTAAGATATCAATTTGGTCTTGCAGGTAAATCCCCAGGCGATCGCTGGTTGAACTCGTGTTATTAAAAAGAGGAAGGTCTTCTGAATCAGGAGTTTGAATCGCTGAATAGTCCGGATCAAAAATGTTGATCGGAGTTAGAGGATCAAAGGCAAATCGTGTCTCATTCTCTCTCTCCACACGGGCTAAATCAACCCCAAATAACAGGGTATGCTCTACAGATCCTGTACTAAACTCTCCCTGGATATTGGTATACAGTGCATAAGTATCATCCTCTTGAATCTGATCGGCAAATCCCCGATTCAAAATTCCCGTGGCTTCATCTAACGCGAAGGGGAGGGCAATAACACTAAAATCAACCTCTTGAGAGATATAGCGAAACTGATTGCTGAGTTGCCAATTTTCGTTAAAACGATGCTCCAGAGTATACCCCACATTCAGATAGTCTTGTTCGACTGTATCATCAGGATTATTCGTCACTCTCTCTAGGGGAATATCGGCAATGCCATCTCCGAAGGCAACTGTGCCTAAATCAGCCGGGTCATCATCACTGAAATATTCCAGGTTGATGGTCAGATCGGTTTGATCGCCAATCTGCCAAGCTAAACTGGGTGCAATAAAAAAGCGCTCAAAACTATTGTCAAAATCCCGAAAACTATCTTGGTGTCGATAGAGAGCATTCAAGCGATAGAGCAAGCGACCATCTTCGGTTAAGGGTCCCGATAAATCAATACTGGGACTAACAAAATCGCGGTTTCCCAGTTGGAGTTGGACATTGTAATATGGCTCTGATAATGGTTGCTTGGTGACGAGATTAATCACCCCTCCTGGTTCAGATTGACCAAACAAGACGGATGCAGGACCTCTTAACACTTCAACGCGCTCCAGATTAGCCACTTCTGGTTCTATGCCTTCACCCCCAAACAGGCGGAAACCATTTCGTAAAACGGGAGCATTATCGAATCCCCGAATGGAAAAGTTAGGACTGAATCCATCTCGATTGCCCAGAAACGTGACACCTGCGGCGTTTTCAAGTACCTCTTCGACACCAATCGCTTGCTGATCTTCAATAATCTGTTGCGGAATTACCTGAACCGATTGAGGAACATCGCGCAGTGGCGTATCGGTGCGGGTAGCTGTGCTGGCATCAGGAACGAAGTATCTATCTTCATCTGGCTCTGCCGTCACCACGATTTCAATTTCCTCTTCTGGTTCGGGTGTAACCATCTCCTCTTCGGGTTCGGCTGGCGGCTGAGTGTCCTCGGCTTCAGGTGGGGGAGTCTCAGGGGATGGAGTTTGAGTCGTAGCCTCTGGGGTACTCAGGCTCAGAACTAGCCCTGATGGACTGGGACTGATTTCAACTGTCGGCAGCTCTGTTGTCCCCGTCACCGCCACTCGAATCGTGTTTGGGTTTTGCTGGGTCACCGTGACCGAGGCAATCCCTGCCGCTGGGTTATCTTGGCGAAACGCCTGACCTTCCGGTAGGCGGAGTTGAGTATTAAAAATATCTGTCAGTAACGTCTTGTCCAAGCTTGTTGTAAACACTTGAGGAATTGTGTCCGAATCGGTCTGTAAAATCACCTCAACTCCCCTCGGCGTGGTTTCGACCTGCACGCCTGTTACTTGTCTGACTTGAGCAAAAGCCGGAGCTGACACGAGTACAGAAAGCGTACTGGCAAGCCAAATACCCGGTAACAATTGTTGTTGTTTCAATCCAGTTTCCACGTCTTCACACCTAGAATGGGGGTTACTCTTCAGTAATCCAGCTCAATTATTGAGATATAATCTCATTAACTCCGGTAACAATAAAACAGTTTGTTTGCCATGTCAACTTTATTTATTTCGGTAGATGACTGGGGAGTTGACAGCTAGAGCAAAAGGCAGAGGGCAGAGGGCAGAGGGCAGAAGGGAAAAGATTGACGGGTCAAGGTTTGGCGCACCTTCCTTTGTCCTAATCGCCTTGGCGACTGCTATAGTACGTTGTCTCGCTTTCGGATGGCATTGCCTTTGTCTGAAGGGCGATCGCACTGGCTGTCGCATAAGATCGGGTATGGCTAATACTCAGCAGCCACCGAGTAATGCCACGTTTCGCGGCAATTTCAAGGGCAGTGGCATACAGCATGACAGAGGGTTCACCCGTCGGCAGCCGTTGGATTTCAATCTCTTGCCACGAGATAGATTGTTTACCGTCTCCACCGAGCGCTTTGAAAACCGCTTTTTTGGCAGCCAGACGGCTGGCAAGATACTGGAAGCGGTTACTACGGAACCCAGCAGCATTGAGTTCCGCCGCCGTGAGGTATTGTCGTTCAACACACTCCCCCAGTAGTGCCACAAGTTTTTCGATGCATCTGACGTTCACAATGTCAATCCCGTGACCAATGATATTCATGGGGCGATCTCGTCGTTCTCAAGAGTGCAAAACCAAATTCGTCAGCATCGTATTCATTTTGTTAACCGACTCGATATACTCGTTTCCAGGCACTGATTCAGCCACGATACCCGCTCCAGCATTGAGGTAGATTTCATGTCCGTACTGGTAAACCGAGCGAATAGCGATCGCTAAATCCGATTCGCCGTTGCTATCCACCCAACCAATACCCCCGGCATAAATTCCTCTCGGTTCGTCCTCTAAGCGATCAATCCAATCTAAAGCGGTTTGTTTATCAATTCCAGAAACAGTAATCCCTGGAAACAAAACCTTCAAGGCATCCCACAACGTATTACCCGGTTTAAGCTGACCACCAGCTCTTGAGGAAAGGTGCTGCACGCACCGATATTTCTTAACCTCCATAAAATCAAAAACCCGAACCGTTTCTGGCAAGCAAAATGAACTCATTTCGCTTTGTGCCAACCAGATAGAAAGCGCGTGTTCTTTCACCTCTTTTGCATCGGTAAATAACTCATCATTAAAGCGTACATCCTCTTCCCTCGATTGACCCCGAGGGCGAGTAGCCGCTAGCGGATTCGTCACGACAAACCCGTCTTTACTAACTTGCATCAAAATCTCCGGACTAAAGCCAACAGCACGCACGTTTTCGATCGTTAAACAATAGGAACGCGCTGAATTATTCGCCTTAGCGCCAACGGCATAGGTTCCCAATACATCCAAATCGCCAATGAGCTTCTTGGAGCGAGAGATAATCGCTTTATGCAATTTATCGTTTTGAATTGCCTCAATTAACCTTTCAATGCGGTGGGAGTAATTTTCGCAG
The DNA here is from genome assembly GCF_040220555.1 of Coleofasciculus sp. C1-SOL-03. Lineage (NCBI taxonomy): Bacteria > Bacillati > Cyanobacteriota > Cyanophyceae > Coleofasciculales > Coleofasciculaceae > Coleofasciculus > Coleofasciculus sp. C1-SOL-03. Next base: position 27,853 of record NZ_JAVJUO010000152.1, on the reverse strand, counting down.
TCCGCGAAATCTTCAGCCAGGGAGACGGGTACATAATCGGGAAGCTGGCTATTAATCGATAGTAGTTCTCGAATTTGCGGCAATGAGTTGGTACTTTTGACCTGAACACCCTCTGCCGTAAAGCGCAACTCAGTTTCAGGAACTAAAAAATAGAGAAGTGGCTGATCCATGGCTTTAGAGTAGGACGAATAGAAGCCAGCCATGTCAAAGGCTACATAACCATAAGCCGTCCAATTTTTAATAGATAAAGACCCCAGTAACTCACCGATTTGTTTAAAAGGATCACTGACAGGTTGAGAAGACGATTCCCCCAACCCTTCAAAACAGATTGACGTTTTGCTGACAGACACCTTGGCTAGCTCATTGCCCGCAATGCGAACCTCGTTGTCTTTTTCATACATGACATAATTGGCAAAAACACCCGCATCCAGAAAATTATGTAAAACGGCTACTGCATTCCTTTTGCCCGGAACAAAAGTTTCTTGATACGAGAGAGCCGATTTTAATTCTGTAACCATCAATGTCTCCTTGTCGATTAGTTTTAATCTCGTGTATTCCTTCCTAAACGCAGTTAAACGTTAAGTAGTTGGACATAATTAACGTGAACGGTGGAGATCGTCATTTGTCATTTGTCATTCGTCCTTTGTAATGGTTTGAGGCTTGTCTACAAAACTTAGTACAGTGTTGTTTTATTTTGTCCGACTTATCAAAATTTTATTGATAATAGGCTGAAAAAACTACCTCAAAAAAATGAAAGGGCATTATTGACTAGAACCCACTGCTATATTTTGCTCTTTTCCTATGAATTTACGGTGAATTTTTCCCGTTGAAGTACGCGGTAAATGCGCCAAAAAGTGAATCATTTTCGGAGCCTTAAAATGAGGAAGTCGCTGTTTAGCAAATTTACAAATGCTAGTTTCTAATTCAGGGGATGGTTCTTGTCTCGGCTTGAGACTGACATAAGCAACAACCCGAGTCAGTTGTTCGCCCTGATGGGATTCAGGAACCACTGCTACTTCTAGAACTTGGGGATGCTGGTGCAAGATATCTTCAATCTCCAACGGAGAGATCCACTGACCATTTACTTTAAATAAATCGTCTTTACGACCCATAAACTTGAAATAGCCGTCAGCATCACACAGATACTTATCCCCCGTTCGCATCGTGTTTCCATAAAGTGCTTGCCTTGTTTCTCGGAGTCGGTTCCAATACCCCAGCATCAGGCTTTCTCCACTCACCAAGAGATCGCCAATTTCCCCAGGAGGACAAAGGAGTCCATTCTCATCCACAACTCGGACATCGTAACCCGGAACCGGGCGACCAGATGTGCCAGGTTTACACTCACCTAAGCGGTTGGCAAGAAAAATGTGCAAAAACTCAGTTGTACCAATCCCTTCACAAATTTCCCGGTGGTAAGTCTCTCGCCACTTTTGCCAAAGACTCTTAGGAAGCTGTTCGGCGGCAGAAATGCATAAACGCAGAGAGGAGACATCTAAAGGTGCGATATCCTTTACAGCGAGAAGGTTGGCATAAATACTGGGGATGCCAAAAAAGACGGTTGGTTGATAGCGCTGGATGTCGGAGATAATATCAAATGCGTTATTGGCATCTGATAGTATAGTTGCTGCACCAACTGCCATGGGCATATAAAGCGTATTCCCCAAACCGTAGGCAAAAGGCATCTTGGCAACCGAATAGGTGATGTCATCAGGTTGCAAGCCTAGCGTCGCCTTAGCATAGCGTTCGGCACAAACCACCATGCTTTGATGCCGATGAATCACCCCTTTGGGTTTACCTGTACTGCCGGAGGTGTAAAGCCAGAATGCGGGTTCGTCGCCAGAAGTTTCAGCACAGGGAAAGGGTTCATCAGGCTGTTGGCTGAGTTGGGCTAAAAATGGGTTGTCTCCATCGTTGAGTAAAATGTGCTGCAAAAACTGAGACTGAATGGGAGTGAGTTTCTCTTGCCATTCCTGAGTCGTCAGCAAAATTTTGGCTCGTGAGTCTTGCAGGATATACTGCACTTCATCAACGCGACAGGCGGTGTTAATGGGAACGGGTACGGCACCGATCCAAATTGCGCCCCAAAAGCCAAAGACTAAATCGGGAGTATCGGGTAAAAGAATGGCAATCCGATTTTCCCGCTCTAGACCGAGAGTGAGGAGCGATCGCGCCGTGCGTTGGACAAAGCGACTGAGTTGGTCATAAGTATAGGTATCGTCCCGATGCCAAAAGGCGACGTTCTGGCTCTTCCTCTGTTCTAAATTACTGTTCAAGAAATAAGCAGCAACATTAAACACACCAGGCAACGGTTCAGAAACACTTTCCATAAAATTTTCCTTCTCATCTTAGGGTTGATAAACCGAGAACGTGAACCAATACGTGTTCATCCCAATGCCACCACGTTGCTAACCATGTCTGGATACCCGATTGTTTCGCCTGAATGCTGGCGTCCCCATACAGATAAACGGTTAACCGATCTGGGGTGAGGTTGGCTTCAATTTCATTCCAGCCAATGCCAGCTAATCCAGTTCCTAGGGCTTTTCCCACAGCTTCCTTGGTGGCAAAGCACACGGCGAAAGCCCGGTGGGGATGACTAGAGGATTGGCAATGATCTAGTTCGTTGGGAGTGAACAACAAACTTAGCGTTTCGCGATCGTACTGCTCAATGAATCGAGCAATCCGGGGGATGGGCGCGATATCAATACCGAGTCCCTTAACTTCAGTTGTCCATTCGCCTTCAAGAGACATGGTTCGAGTTGGAGTTGGCAAGCCGCGCCGCTTCGATTTTGTGACAGACTTGAGCCAACGTCATATCCTGCCGACTTTCAAGCTTCACACTCACCCCCAGTTGACGTTTCAGTCTCAGGGCAATTTCTACGATCTCAGTGGAATCAAGTTGTAAATCCTCGTGCAATCGTGTGTCATTGTGCAACGATTCTTTGGGAATACCCAACTCAGCAAGTATCGCTTGGAGAGTATCCATCACTTTTGAAGTATTCATCGTAAACCTCGTGAGACTCCGGGTGAGCGAAGCAACCCGGAGAGGGATAGAGGTCAAATTTTGTCGCTCGACGCGACAAGATTTGACAATCCAGTTATAGGCACGACATTTCGACTTCGCTCAATGTAAACAATTAACCCCGTGCTTCGCTGCAACAACTGGACTTTTTTAGCAGTAAACTGTCCTAATCGCTTCCAGTTAACATCGCTAACTGAAACCTGTTTGTCGGTGTCTCCAGAACACTTCTCTTAGCCAACGCCTAGCGCGGCTAGGTTTAGTCGGCATTAACGGCTTGCCTGATTTCGATAGAACTGGTACTCGTAACATGGGTGATAAACCTCACGAGTAAAGTGTTTACATTGAGCGACTTGTACCGAGCGAAGTCGAGGTAAGTCGAAATGTAGTCCCTTCCCGCCATCTCAACTAGGATGTCTTGACTTAACAACAACCCGACAAAAGGTTTTAGAGGGTATCCGAACTAGGGAGGCATTCGGAGGTCTGTGCCAAGTTGAGACTCAGTGCGGTATTCAACATTTAATTGCAATTTGTCTTGCCATCCCCACGCTCTACGTTAGTAGAGTGGGGTTGTTGAAGCAGAAAACACCTCAGAACCCTAATTAGACGTTTAGCTGCTTGTAACCGGGTTAGTGATTTGAAGCCAGCTAGCACGCTTGATGGTAGACTTAATCCGCACCTGTACGTGATCTCCGCACTTCACGAGAAAATTTCTCATTAACCCAGTTAACTTGATCAGGTATTGATCCAGAATCACCATACAGCTAGTTAGCACTTATTTGCAATAAGTTTTGGGAAAATTTTGGCAAGTTCCTGCGATCGCAGCCGCTAATGCTCACAGCTTTATCCCGATTTGAGCCTGAGTTCAGGTTCATCGTACTTGGGCATAATTCCCTCTGAGTAACGCTTGTAGCTTCAGTCTCATCGTTTTTCCCTTCTACTCCAATGACCGAGGATACACCCCTAACGGTCACGTTTGATCGGGATTGATAATCAATCACTATTAAAAATATTTTTCATATAAGAAAAAATAGTCAACGAAAAGCTTGTCAATAATTTGGCATATTGTTAAGCTACACAAGCAGTTAGTCGATAAGTATTCTCAATTACTGACAGGATTACCACCTGAGTGCCAGCCATGATGACTGTAGAGTCATCTGCGCTTCCAGGTGAGAGTTACCGAAGTTAAGGAGTCGTTCCGTGACCAGTCACTCCGTTGGTATTCGTTCGCTTGCCGTAAGCTTTCCAGCGCTAATCCGCACCAATAATTATTGGTACGAGACGTTCCCTGAGTTAGCGGTTCAACAAAAGCCAAAACGAGTTCGGTTGCCGAGACCCTCTCAACCCATTTGCAACGATGGACTTGAGATCTGGTCGCAAGAAGTAGCCCCCTATTTAAATGACCCGTTTCGAGGCAATGTCGAGCGGCGAGTCCTCAGTCCAGATGAGTCGTCGCTGACACTGGAATGTCGAGCCGCTAAAGAGGCGCTTGCAGCCGCTAACCTTGAGCCGGAAGCCGTCGAAGTGGCGATCGCGACTTCACTCTTTTGCGCTCCCATCGGACTTGGTCATCCCTCCGCTCTCGCTCGCCAACTCAACTTGCATTGTCCTGCCTGGACTCTGGAATCAACCTGTTCAAGCGCCTTAGTCGCACTGCAAAATGCTCGTGCCTTGGTGCAAACGGGAGAATACCGCAATGTGCTGGTGATGGTTTCCCACTTTGGCTCTAACACCGTAGATGACGAAGACACGCTTTCTTGGTCGATGGGTGACGGCGCTGGCGCCTTTGTCGTGAGTTCGCTCAAACCGAATCAAGGCGTTCTTGGCAGCAAAATTGTCAGCACCACTGCCACCTGCGGCGCTTACTCCCACGAACTTGTCACCGATGTTCAAGGTGTACCTCGGATGCGGACTCAAACGGGTGAAAACGCCAGTATGCTAGCTGAAACTGCCGTTGATTTCGTCCGCACTTGTTGCCAAGGAGCCGCCGCCGCCGCGGGAGTGTCCCTTAATCAGATTGACTTTTTTGCCTTCAATACCCCTACTGCTTGGTATGCTAACGTCTGTACACGAGCATTAGGCATCGATCCGCAGCGCACGATCAATCTTTACCCCCGGTATGCCAACATTGGACCCGTTCTTCCTATTGCCAACCTATACCACGCGGCGCGATCGGGCAAACTGGGCGAAAATGACCTGGTTCTGGTTTACACAAACGGTGCAGATGCCACGGCAGGAGCAACCGTGATGCGTTGGGGTGATGTCGCCCTAGGAACGATGCCTGCTCCTCCCCTCAGCGTGACTCCGGAACAAGAGAAGATTCATTTAGCAGGAGCCAACTCTAGTTCAGCAGAAACATCTTTCGTTCACCAAACGGAAACTTTGTCAAGAGAACAGCTTCTGGCGGCTGAACCGGAGAAAAGACGGCAGATGCTGGAGACTTACCTGCTCGAATGGCTCTCTACGACGTTATCACTTCCGCCAAACCAGCTCACCCCTCAACAGTCTTTTGCCTCATTACTCGACTCTTTGATCGCACTAATGTTTAGGAGTCGAATTGAAACCGACTTTCAGGTGCAAGTACCGATGGAGAAATTCTTTGGGGATAACAGTATCGCTCAACTAGCCGAACAATTGCTCAACCAATTAGCGCTGGCAAATTTAGTTGAATTGGAGAAAACCTCGGCTACGACTCATGAGGAAGAAGAACGGGAAAAATTGAGTATTTAACTCAATCTTCAATAGGCACAATAAATAGAAAATAGTTTACTGAAACCATGGAACTGCACTCACTTCTAACTCATCTCTCCCACCAAGGCGTCAAACTTTCTGCTCAGGGCAGTTCACTAGAAATAGATGCGCCCAAAGGGGTAATCACTCCAGAACTGCGAAACTCTCTCGCAGAGTATAAAACAGAGATTCTCACGTTGCTGCATCACAACAGCATGAGTGTCAGTTCCACGGCGCTACCAACTATCGTGCCAGCACCCGAACAGCGCTACGAACCGTTTCCGCTGACGGATATGCAATATGCCTTTTGGGTGGGTCGAAGTGGGATATTAGAACTCGGGAATGTTGCTAATCATGGGTACTACGAAATTGAAGGGAAAGACTTAAACGTAGAAGGCTTGAATTGGGCGTTGCAACAGTTAATTGAACGGCACGATATGCTAAGAGTTGTCGTGTTACCCGATGGTCAGCAACAGGTGCAAAAAACTGTACCTCCCTATCAAATGAAGGTTGTGGATTTGAGGGGAAAGACGGAAAATGTTGTCGGCGAAACGTTAGCAGACATTCGCGATCGCTTATCCCATCAGGTCATCCCTGCCGACCACTGGCCCCTGTTTGAATTTTGTGCCACGCGCTTGGATCAAGGGCGGGTTCGGTTGCATATTAGCTATGATCTGCAAGTCTTTGACGCTTGGAGTTTGTTTCGTCTGTTTGACGAGTGGGTGCAACTTTACCAGAACCCCGATGCGGCACTGCCACCGATAGAACTGTCATTCCGCGATTATGTGTTAGCCGAGCAAGGGTTGCAAGAAACAGAATTGTATAAGCGATCGCAAGACTATTGGTTCAGTCGTCTGGATACCCTGCCTCCAGCACCAGACTTACCCCTGGCTAAAAATCCCAAACAACTCAAACAACATCGCAGCAGGCGCTACGAGAGTAGACTAGAGCGAACCGACTGGCAACAGTTAAAACAACGAGCCGCTCAAGCCGGTTTGACCCCCTCTGGACTTCTACTGGCAGCTTTTACTGAAATCATCGCACGTTGGAGCAAAAACCCTCAATTCACTATTAATCTTGCCCTTTTCAATCGCCTACCCCTGCATCCCCAGGTCAATGACATCTTAGGAGACTTTACCTCTGTCACCCTCTTAGCCGTAAACCATTCATCCGGTGATTCCTTTACCAACCGAGCTATCCATCTACAGAAACAACTGTGGCAAGATTTAGAACACCGCTACTTTAGTGGCGTGCGCGTGACGCGGGAACTGGCTCGCAGAAGCGGGACAGCGCCTAGCGCCATGCCCATCGTCTTTACCAGCACTCTAGGCTTCAGTTCCCTTGGTCAGGAAACCTTGACCTTCAGTCACTTCGGAGAGTTAGTCTACGGCATCAGCCAAGCCTCTCAAGCCTGGATGGATATTCAAGTCTGGGAAGAAAAGGGAGAATTGTCATTCAACTGGGATGTCGTGGAGGAACTCTTTCCTGAAGGCATGATTGCAGATATGTTTGAGGCATATTGTCGTTTGCTCGGAACACTTGCCACCTGCGAATCTGCCTGGGTGGAAACGACGCAGCAATTATTGCCTCCGGCTCAATTAGCGCAACGGGATGCGATCAATGCCACAGACGCACCGATTCCAGATCAGCTCCTGCATGAATTGTTTGCAGCACAAGTACGAGTGCGGGCAAATGAAAACGCGATTGTTACCAGCCAACGCCGATTAACGTACCAGGAATTATGCGATCGCTCTAACCAACTGGGTCATCGGTTGCGGCGTCTGGGAGTAATGCCCAATCAACGGGTTGCCGTGGTTATGGAAAAGGGATGGGAGCAAATTGTTGCCGCGATCGGTATTTTGGCATCGGGTGCTGCCTATGTCCCCATTGACCCTGGACTACCGCAAGAGCGCTTGTTGTATCTTCTGGAAAATAGTCAAGCCAACATTGTTCTCAGCCAATCTTGGTTGGTGGAAAACGAGTGGGCTAAAGGCATTCAGTGCTTGTGTTTGGATCGTGATGATTTAGCCCAAGAAAGTAAAGAACCACTCTCACCCGTGCAGACTCCCGATGACTTAGCCTATGTCATCTATACATCAGGTTCCACAGGGTTGCCCAAAGGGGTGATGATTACTCATCGCAATGTAGCGAATGTGGTGATTCACACGAATGAGCGCTTTCAGGTTGGTTCTCAAGACCGAATTTTAGCCCTGAGTGCCCTCAACCACGACTTATCGGTTTATGACATCTTTGGTTTGCTGAGTGCTGGCGGCACAATTGTGATGCCCGATGCGGCGGCGGTAAAAGATCCGAGTCACTGGGTTGAGTTAATGGTACGCGAACGGGTCACCCTATGGAACTCGGTTCCCGCGATGATGGAAATGGTGGTGGATTATGCCGAGGGTCAATCTGTGGCACTCCCCGATAGCTTGCGTTTGGCAATTTTGGGTGGAGATTGGCTGCCCGTTTCCCTGCCCGATCGCATTCGTGCTTTAGTGCCAAGGATAGAACTTCTCAGTATTGGGGGTCCAACGGAGACGACGATTTGGAATATCGGTTATCTGATCGAAAAGGTTGACCCAAACTGGAAAAGCATTCCTTACGGTCAACCGATGGCGAACTCGAAATACTATATTTTGAACGACGCCTTAGCAGACTGTCCGGTTTGGGTTCCCGGTCAAATGTACTGTTCTGGAGTACAGTTGGCAAAAGGCTACTGGCGCAATCCCGAAAAGACTGAGGATAGTTTTTGTTCTCATCCGCGCACGGGAGAACGTCTCTACCGCACGGGCGATTTGGGTTGTTATCGACCCGATGGCAACATTGAATTTTTGGGACGAGTAGACTTCCAAATTAAGATTCGGGGACACCGGATTGAGGCGGGAGAAATTGAGGCAGCGTTGACTCAGCATCCAGCCGTAAAAGCCGCCGTGGTGAGTGCGATCCAAGAACGTTTACTTGCTTATATTGTTGCCAATAAAAAAGCAGCGCCTACAGTTGAGGAACTGCGTAACGTCCTGAGTCGTAAACTGCCAGACTATATGATACCATCTGCGTTTATTGTTCTGGAAAAGTTACCGCTGTCGGCGAATGGAAAAGTAGACCGCCGTGTCCTGCCTAATCCAGAGGGTTTCATTCAGGAATTAGAGGTTGATTATGTACCGCCCCAGAACGATATTGAACAAAGGATTGCTACGGTTTGGCAAACTGTATTAAATTTAGAAAAAGTTGGGGTAAATAGTAACTTTTTTGAAATCGGTGGCAATTCATTACTGATTACAACTATTTACAACAAACTCAGAAAGAGTTTGCTAAATGAGGTAGACTCTATATCATTGGTTGATTTGTTTAAGTATCCAACCATTCGGTCTCTGGCTAAATATTTAAGTCAAGCTCAACAAGCCGTATTGCCGGAGCGAAAAGATTTAGAAGTGGTTAAGCGACTGGCAGCAGGTAAAACTCGCATCAAACAAAGACTAAAACAATCCAAAGCGACTAAGCTATAGGTTTAGTTGTGTCAAGACGTGTAATTAGTAATTAGAAGCATTTAAGAATGACTAATATAGAGCAAGATCGAGCAGAAACTATAAATATGATGTCTGAATCAACGGGACTAGAAGTTGCATTAGTCGGTATTTCTGGGCGTTTTCCCGGAAGCAAAGATGTTGAATCTTTTTGGGATAACCTGATCAATGGATTAGAATTTATTTCAGTTTTATCCAATAAAGATGGAGTAACTCAAGACTTAGAGACAGAGCCGAATGGGACGAAAAATGAACGAAAAGCAGCGGCTCTTTTAGACGATATTGAACAGTTCGATGCCTCCTTTTTTGGTTTGAATCCCAGAGAAGCCGAAATTATGGACCCGCAACATCGCCTTTTCTTAGAATGTGCGTGGGAGGCTCTGGAAAATGCTGGCTATGACTCGGAACGAGAAGACAGAACCATAGGCGTTTACGCTGGGGTAGGTAGAAGTACATACTTGCTCTATAACCTTTTCCCGAATAATCTCAATGAAACTCTCGGATACTTTCCCATCCTACTGGCGTCTGATAAAGATTACGTACCCACTCGCGTCTCCTACAAATTAAATCTCAAAGGACCCAGTATTAGTGTCGGAACAGCCTGTTCAAGTTCATTAGTTGCCGTTCATTTAGCCTATCAAAGTTTACTCAGTGGCGATTGTGACATGGCTTTGGCGGCTGGCGTTTCAATTAAAGCTCCCCAAACCGCAGCAACACTTTGCCCAGAGGGGATTTCTCCGGATGGGCATTGCTTCGCCTTTGATGCTCGTGCCAATGGGACAATTGGGGGTAACGGTATTGGTGTGGTTGTACTCAAGCGGCTGGACGATGCGATCGCGGATCGAGATTATATTTATGCTGTTATTAAAGGTTCAGCGATCAATAATGATGGTGCGGTAAAAGTTAGCTACACAGCACCCAGCGAAGAAGCACAAGCGAAAGTCATTCGTGCGGCTCAGATTATGGCTGAAGTGGAACCAGACACAATTAGCTATATAGAAACCCATGGAACGGGAACGTCTTTGGGTGATCCGATTGAAATTGCGGGGCTAAAACGAGCGTTTCCAACGGATAAGCAAGGCTACTGTGCGATCGGCTCAGTAAAAACAAATATAGGACATTTAGACGCAGCGGCTGGGATTGCTAGCTTGATTAAGACAGCTCTAGCCTTGGATCACAAATTATTGCCACCGAGTCTCAACTTTGAAACCCCCAATCCTCAAATTGATTTTGCCAATAGCCCATTTTACGTTAACACCAAACGTTCTGAGTGGAAAACCAACGGCACTCCTCGTCGCGCTGGCGTCAGTTCCTTTGGGTTTGGGGGAACGAATGCTCACGTCATTCTGGAAGAAGCACCCCAAATTCAGCCATCAGTCACGTCCCGTCCTTGGCAATTACTGATGTTATCTGCCAAGACGAGTTCAGCTTTGGATACCGCCACAGCCAATTTGGTTGAACACCTCAAACAACATCCTAAAATTAACCTCGCTGATGTCGCTTACACCCTGCAAGTTGGTCGTCGGGAGTTTGAGCATCGAAGGGCAGTTGTTTGCCAAGATATTGAAGATGCTCTAGTCGCCCTGCAAGATCCGAAACGAGTTCTCACCAGCATTCAGGAAGAAAGTGAGCGTCCTGTCGCTTTCATGTTCACCGGATTGGGAACTCATTACGTCAACATGGCTGGGGAATTGTACCAAGTTGAGCCAACATTTCAAAGAACAATTGACCGCTGTTGCGACATCCTTAAACCTCTGATTGATCTAGATTTAAGAGATATACTCTATCCCCATCAAAATCAATCCTCAGAAAGTTCCCAACTAAGCAACTCGACTAAGAATAAACCTTCATCAGGTTTCGATCTGCGTAAGATGTTGGGTCGTGACCAAGAACCCGCTGATGACGCGACTCAACAACTGAATCAAACCTATCTCACCCAACCTGCTGTTTTTGTTATCGAGTATGCTCTGGCTCAGTTATGGATGTCTTGGGGAATTCGTCCAGCGGCGATGATTGGCTACAGCATTGGTGAATATGTGGCAGCAACTTTGGCTGGAGTCTTGTCCTTAGAAGATGCCCTGACTTTGGTTGCTAAAAGAGCGCAAATAATTCAGGAGTTACCCGGTGGAGCCATGCTAGCTGTGCCTGTTTCCGAAGCAGAAGTATGTCCTTTCCTGAATGAAAAGCTGTCCTTATCAGCAATTAACGGGGCAAAACTTTGTGTAATTGCTGGGGAAACAGAGGCTGTGAATGAATTGGCTTCCCAGCTAACTGAAACAGGATTGGCATATCGGCGTTTGCAAACGTCCCATGCCTTTCATTCTCTGATGATGGAACCAATTGCTTCTTCCTTGACTGACTTAGTTAAAACCGTCAGCCTCAATCCACCCCAAATTCCCTATCTGTCAAATGTTACGGGAACTTGGATTACAGAATCTCAAGCAACAGATCCAAGTTACTGGACAAAGCATCTGTGCCAACCTGTACGCTTTGCTGATGGGGTAAAAGAGTTATGGAAACAACAGCAACCGATTCTGTTGGAAGTGGGATCGGGACAGACGTTAAGTAGCTTGGCATTGCAGTGTCTAGAGAGTGATCAGGTAGCAGATAAAGTGGTGCTACCATCCCTGCGCGATGCCTATAATCAACAGTCAGATTTAGCGTTCTTGCTCAATAGTTTGGGACAGTTGTGGCTTTCAGGAGTCCAGATAAACTGGTCAGGATTTTATCCTAAAGAACGTCGTTATCGTATTCCGTTACCGACTTATCCCTTTGAGCGCCAGCGTTACTGGGTTGAATCATCCAAACCAAGACAGCCTGCATCAACAGGGCAGATTTCCTTAGAGAAAAAGCCGGATATAGCCGACTGGTTCTACGTTCCAGTTTGGAAAAAATCAATACCGCTTGTTCCATTTGAAGTGGGTAGTTTGGTGGAGCAAAAGTCTTGCTGGTTATTGTTCGTTGATGAGTGTGGGATAGGTTATCAAATAGCCCAACGACTAAAAACTGAGAATCAAGATGTGATTAGCGTGAAGGTGGGAGAGCAATTTAGCCAACTCAGTGAAAGCGAATATACCATTAATCCGGGTTCGCCAGAGGACTATCACACTCTACTCAAACAACTCCATGCCAGAAATAAGCAACCTAAAACTATAGTTCATTCATGGAATATCCAACTCGATGAACAGGCGCAATCAGGAATTAAGCGATTTGAAGCCGCCCAGAACTTAGGGTTCTACAGTTTGCTCTTTCTCACCCAAGCTCTCGGAAAACAACTGATTACAAACCAACTTCAACTCTGGGTACTTTCTCAGGGTATGCACGGAGTTGAAAGCCAGGATGTATTGTATCCAGAGCAGGCAACTTTGTTGGGACTGTGTAATGTCATTCCCCAGGAATATAGGAATATTACCTGCCGAAGTATTGATCTGGTACTACCGCAACCAAAAAGTCAGCAAGAGGAGAAACTGATAGACCATATCTTGACAGAACTTACGACTCCCTCATCTGACTTAACAGTTGCTTACCGTGGCAATCATCGATGGCTCCCAGACTTTGAACCCATACGGTTAAATGATAGCGCCTCGCGTCGAACACAATTGCGGCAAGGCGGCGTATACCTGATTACAGGTGGATTAGGAAAACTGGGTCTAATGCTAGCCAAATACTTGGCTCAAACTGTGCAGGCTAAACTGGTATTAATAGGACGTTCAGGATTACCCGCAAAAGCAGAATGGGAGCCATGGTTAGCTACTCATGATCAGCATGAGCGAGTAAGTAGCAGAATCAAGAAGGTTCAAGAGTTGGAAGAGTTGGGTGCTGACGTTTTAGTCATCAGCGCCGACGTAGCAAATGAAGTCCAAATGCAAGCAGCGATTGCCCAGACTGAGGCGCGATTTGGCAAGATTCATGGAGTCATTCACGCCGCAGGAGTCGTTGACAAAGAATCATTGACGGCAATTTCCGAAACAGGTTACAGCGAATGTGAATTACATTTTCAACCCAAAGTGTATGGAGTCTATACACTAGAGAAAGTGTTGCGAGGAAGAGAACTTGACTATTGTGTGTTAATATCTTCGGTCTCATCTATTTTGGGAGGACTGGGGTTTGCTGCCTATAGTTCAGCCAATCTCTTTCTGGATGCCTTTGCTCACCAGCAAAACCAAGTAAATCATAATAACTGGTGTAGCACCAATTGGTTCTTGATTGATGTGCCAGAAGAAACGACGCAAGCCTTTCAGCGTATTTTATGCCAAGGTACACTTTCTCAGGTTGCTATTTCACAAATCGATTTAAAAGCCCAAATCAATACGTGGATTAAACGCCAATCTTGGCAAGATGCAGAGGTAAAGGATCAAACAACCTCTTCATTCTACCCCCGCTCAAACCTGCGGAATGCTTATGTTGCTCCTAGCCGTGAAACCGAGATTAAAATTGCTCAACTCTACCAACAATTCTTGGGGATCGAAAAAGTTGGCATCCATGACAATTTCTTTGAGCTAGGCGGACATTCTCTAATTGCAACTCAGCTAATTTACCATCTTCGCAAGGACTTCAACCTGGAAATTCCGATAAGTATCTTATTGGAGTCTCCGACGGTAGCAGAATTTGCTTTGGCTATTGAAAGAATCCTGATCAGTGAATTAGAAGAACTAACGGAAGCAGAAGCTCAAGAGCTGGTGTCAGATATGTCCAGCCAATAAAAAATGCCCAGAATTCTAAGATAAGGTCAATCTGAAGATGAATATTCAAGTTGTTGGTGTTGTCGGAGCCGGTGTTATGGGCATCGGGGTATCACAAAATCTCGCTCAAACGGGTCATCAGGTCATCCTTATAGATGTTTCAGATGAGATTCTGGAACGTGCCAAACAGGAAATTAGGCAGAATCTTCGTTTTCGAGGCTTTTTTAATAAAAGTGAGCCAGATAATACTCCCGAGGATGTCCTGAGCCGGATCAAGTTTTCTACTAATTATCAGTTCTTAGAATCGGCTGAATTTGTTATTGAAAATACGACAGAAAAATGGGAGATTAAACAGCAGGTTTACACCCAGCTTGATCCCATTTGTCCGCCAGAATCAGTCTTTGCAGCCAACACATCAGCTATTCCCATTACTCGCATTGCTTCAGTAACCAAACGTGCCTCTAAAGTGATTGGAATGCATTTCATGAATCCTGTGCCAATGAAGCCAATGGTGGAAACGATTCGCGGGTATCATACTTCTGAAGAAACTATTGGAACCGCGCAAAAGTTGTTGACTCAAATGGGCAAAGAATGTATCATCGTTAATGATTCACCCGGTTTTGTGTCTAACCGTGTACTCATGTTAACGATTAATGAAGCAGTTTTTATCCTGCAAGACCAAGTTGCTTCAGCATCGGATGTAGATAGAATCTTCAAAACCTGCTTTGGACACAAAATGGGTCCCCTAGAAACCGCTGATTTAATTGGATTAGATACGATTCTCTTCTCTATCGAAGTTCTGTACGAAAGCTTTAACGACAGTAAATATAGACCCTGCCATTTGCTCAAAAAAATGGTAGATGCTGGGTTGTATGGTCAAAAAAGTGGACAAGGATTTTACACCTATAACTGAATCTCCAAAATTTACAGGAATTAATTCGAGATAACTCACCATGAAAGCAACTCAATCTAAAATTAGGAATTTTCTGGCACAGTATTTTGGTAATCATAAACTGCAAAATGATGAAGATATATTTGCGCTTGGCTTTGTCAATTCGATGTTTGCTATGCAACTGGTTTTATTTATCGAAAAAGAGTTTAATGTTACGATTGAAAACGAAGACCTCGATTTTGATAATTTCCGAACTATAAATGCTATGGTTAGTTTGCTAGAACAGAAGATGGCTGTAGCTGCTCCCCAGTAAAAAAGTAATAAAAAACCAGATATACCGAAAAGTAAATGATACAATGAAACTCGAATTAACCCCCCAGCAAAACCAGGCTCGGTCTGAATTCAAAGCTTTTGTAGATGAAGTAATCGTTCCTGATGCCAATCGATGCGATCGCGAAGAACATACGCCCCCAGAACTGATTGAAAAACTAGCTCAACAAGGCTATTTAGGTGCTGGGTTGCCCAAAGATAGGGGTGGCACTGGCATGGACATGATCACCTATGGACTTCTGAATGAAGAAATCGGACGAGGTTGTTCTTCACTGAGGAGCTTACTAACCGTTCACAATATGGTAGCTCAGGCACTGTTCAAGTGGGGCAATACATTTCAAAAAGAAAATTGGCTGCCTAAATTAGCATCGGGAGAGGTTATTGCTGCTTTTGCTTTGAGCGAACCTAACGTGGGCAGCGATGCCAAAAGTATAGAGACGACAGCTACACGTTCAGGAGATTTTTATGTATTAAATGGGCAAAAAAAATGGATGACGTATGGGCAAATTGCAGATGTATTTTTAGTCTTTGCTCAGAATGACGGTAAACCCTCAGTTTTCTTAGTCGAAAAGAATCGCCCAGGATTGACAATCAAACCAATTTTTGGGATGTTAGGTGTGAGAGGTTCAATGTTAGCAGAACTGCACCTGCATGATTGTAAAATTCCCTCAGAAAATCTCCTGTGTAGACAGGGTTTTGGTTTTTCCCATGTGGCGTCTTCTGCACTAGATTATGGAAGATACAGCGTGGCTTGGGGTTGTGTCGGCATTGCCCAAGCCTGTCTAGATGCTTGCCTTCAATATACAAGTCAACGCCAGCAGTTTGGTGTCTATCTCAAAGAACACCAATTAATTCGACAAATGATCACTGAGATGCTGGTTAATGTCAAAGCAGCGAGACTGCTGTGTTATCAAGCGGGCTATCTCAAAGATAATGGCGATCCCAAATCAATTATGGAAACTTCAATTGCCAAATATTTTGCCTCCACAACGGCAACTAAAGCGGCAAATGATGCAGTACAAATTCATGGCGGTAATGGTTGTAGTCGTGAATATTCTGTTCAACGGTATTGGCGAGACGCCAAAATAATGGAAATTATTGAAGGCAGTACCCAGATTCAACAAATTACCATTGCTGAATATGGTTACCAAGAACATCTGTTTCCACGGAATCGCCCTGTAATGTCTCAGGAATTAATGGCAAGGATTTAAGCATGGTAAGTTTAAAATCAGAGAATGTAGACACTAAGCCAGTTAATCAAAAAACGATTAAATGTGTCGTTTGGGATTTGGATAATACTCTATGGAATGGCGTGTTATTGGAGGATGATGAGGTTAACTTAAAAGACAATGTAGTTGATATTATCAAAACCTTGGACAGTCGAGGAATACTCCAATCCGTTGCCAGCAAGAATGAGTATGGCAAAACGATGGCGAAACTAGAGGATCTGGGATTAGATGAGTATTTTTTGTATCCACAAATTCATTGGAATTCTAAAGTTTACTCTATTCAGCAAATTGCTAAATCAATCAACATCGGTATGGATACAATAGCCTTTGTTGACGATCAGCCATTTGAACTGGAAAACGTTAGTTTTTCATTACCTGAAGTCCTCTGTATTCATGCAGCGAACTTGGAGCCGTTGCTGGATATGCCGGAAATGAATCCTCGTTTTATTACCGAGGATTCAAAACAGAGAAGGTTGATGTATCTCAGCGATATAAAGCGCCAGAAGGTAGAGTCAGAATTCGTCGGTTCCCAAGCAGAGTTCTTGGCTACACTTAATATGCATTTCACGATCGCTTCGGCTAAAGAAGAAGATTTACAGCGAGCTAAAGAATTAACAGTGCGAACGAACCAACTAAACACAACTGGCTATACTTACTCCTACGATGAACTCAATCAGTTTCGACAGTCAGATCAACACAAGCTGCTCATCGCTAGTTTGACAGATAAGTATGGAACTTATGGCAAAATTGGCTTGGCTCTTGTGGAATGTCAAGAAAGCCTGTGGACGATTAAGTTATTGTTGATGTCTTGTCGCGTCATGTCTAGAGGTGTTGGCGTCGTTATGCTTAACTACATTATCAAGCTGGCTAAAGATAATAATGTTCGCCTGTGTGCTGAATTTGTTGCCAATAATCGTAATCGAATGATGTATATAGCTTATAAGTTTGCGGGATTCAAGGAAGTAGAGAAAAAGCGTGATCGGGTTGTTCTGGAAAATGATTTTAAACGGATTCAACCTTACCCTAATTATATGCAAGTGGATATTTTTGATTAAAAAATAAAATATATTAAGTGTTAATTTTCGATTGTTGAGAGTATATCACTATGTCATCATCAGAAACTATCAATCAATTAAAATCTAAACTTTCACCAGCAAAACAAGCGCTTCTTGAAAAACGTTTGCGAGGTGAAATTGAGTCTAACTCTCGTCTTAAATTATTACAAGAAGAACTCCCAAAAGTAGTTCCCCATGCAGACGAGCAACATAAACCCTTTCCACTCACTGACGTTCAACAGGCTTACTGGATCGGTCGCCAAGATGTTTTTGAATTGGGTAACGTAGCCAGTCAGGCTTATTTGGAAATTGAAACGGTTGATTTCAACCTAGAACGGTTTGAAAAAGCATGGCAGCGACTAATCAATCGCCATGGGATGCTGCGGGCAATCGTACAATCCGATGGGCAACAGCAGATTTTGGCACAAGTTCCAGCCTATAAAGTTAAGGTGTTGGACTTGCGAGAGAAAACACCAAAAATAGCCGCATCTAAGTTAGCAGAAATGCGCGATCGCCTGTCCCACCAACGGCTGCCTGCGGACCAATGGTCCCTGTTCACAATACAAGCGTCTCAGTTAAACAATAATAAAGTTAGGCTTCACTTCAATTTTGATGTATTGATTTGCGACGCTTGGAGTTTAGGAATTATTAGTCGGGAACTGGCGGAACTGATGCAAAACCCCGACATTGCCCTACCTCCTTTAGAACTTTCATTTCGGGATTATGTATTAGCTGAAATTGCCTGCCGCAATTCAGAAACCTATCGCCGTTCATTAGAGTATTGGCAAAGCCGTCTTGCTACTTTACCACCCTCCCCTGAACTGCCCTTGGTGAAGAGTCTGACAACTGTCAAACATCCTCAGTTTGTGCGCCGGACGAGAAAACTAGCGCCAGAGAGTTGGCAGCGCCTCAAGCATCGGGCGACCAAAGCCAACGTGACTCCTTCTGGACTATTACTCGCTGCCTTTGCCGAAATTCTGACTGTTTGGAGTAAAAATCCTCAATTTTCCATCAATTTAACCCTCTTCAATCCTTTACCGTTGCATCCTGAAGTAAATCAGATTGTTGGAGACTTCACCTCTGTGACGTTACTGGCGGTAGACAACTCCGAACAAGAGTCTTTTCAAGTGCGTTCTCAACGCATCCAAAAGCAACTTTGGGAAAACCTTGATCATCGGTATGTTAGTGGCGTGCAAGTGTTGCGGGAATTAGCCCGAACCCAAGGTCAGGCTTCAGCGGCGTTCATGCCTGTCGTCTTCACCAGCACTCTAACCCAGAACACTCAGAACCAACCCTCTGTACCCATGGCTTGGCTGGGAGAACTCATTTACAGCATCAGTCAAACCCCGCAAGTTTATCTAGACCATCAAGTTTTTGAAGATGCGGGAACCCTGATTTTATATTGGGATGCTGTTGAAGACGTCTTCCCTCTAGGACTCTTGGATGATATGTTTGCCGCTTACTGTGATTTCCTCAATCGTCTGGCAAATGAAGAAGACCTTTGGCAAACAAAAACACGGCAACTGTTGCCCTCAGCACAGCTACAGCAACTAGCCACGATTAATGGTACTGAGGCACCCATTGCGGAAGCAGCCTTACTCCAGACCTTGTTTTTTGAGCAAGCCGCTTTGCATCCCCAGCAAGCCGCTGTGGTGACATCTAGTCGCACTTTAACCTATCAGGAATTATGCGATCGCGCCAATCAGCTCGCCGATCAACTGCGACAACTGGGTGTTCGCCCCAACGAATTGGTGGCAATTGTCATGGAGAAAGGGTGGGAGCAAGTTGTCGCCGCCTTGGGCATTCTGGCTTCTGGTGCGGCTTATGTGCCGATTGACCCTGGACTCCCTGGTGAACGGCGGTGGCATTTACTCGAAGAAGCACAAGTGCAGTGGGTACTGACTCAATCCTGGCTCGACACCGATTTAGAATGGTCAGAAACTAGCCGACGTTTCTGTATAGACACCCTAGAACCTTCTAGTTCCTCTGCCCCTCTAGAGCCCATACAACACCCATCGGATTTAGCTTACGTCATCTACACCTCTGGCTCAACTGGCAAGCCAAAAGGGGTGATGATTGACCATCGAGGTGCTGTTAATACAATCCTCGACATTAACCAGCGCTTTAATGTGAAATGCCAAGACCGGGTATTTGCTCTGTCCTCTCTGAGTTTTGACTTGTCAGTATATGACATCTTTGGCACTCTGGCAGCGGGAGGAACCCTAGTTATTCCTGATGCCCATGCTACAAAAGACCCGGCTCACTGGGTGCAATTAATCGTACAACATCAGGTCACTCTCTGGAATTCGGTGCCAGCTTTGATGCAGATGCTGGTGGAATATGCGGCAAGTCGCTCAGAATTATTGCCTCAATCCCTGCGGTTGGTGATGTTGAGTGGAGATTGGCTACCTCTGAACTTACCCGACCAGATTCGCACTCTGTTTAAAGAGGTGCAGGTCATTAGTTTAGGCGGCGCGACAGAAGCGTCAATCTGGTCCATTCTCTATCCCATAGAACAAGTTGACCCAACTTGGAAAAGCATCCCTTATGGTCGCCCCATGCGTCACCAGCATTTCTATGTTCTGAATCAAGCCTTGGAACCTTGTCCAGTGTGGGTGATTGGACAACTTTACATCGGCGGAATTGGACTCGCTAAAGGTTACTGGCGAAACCCAGAAAAGACCAATACCAGTTTCATTATTCATCCCCAAACCCAGGAAAGGTTGTACAAAACGGGCGATTTAGGTCGGTATTTGCCAGATGGGACTATTGAATTTATCGGACGGGAGGATTTTCAGGTTAAAGTTAATGGTCACCGGATTGAACTGGGTGAAATTGAGGCGACTCTGCAACAACATCCTAGTGTGAAAGAGGTAATCGTCTCCGCCGTCGGAGAGTCACGGGAAAACAAGCAATTGGTGGCTTATGTCGTTCCTAAGCAAGAGCTAATTTCTAGTAATTCTTCGAGTTCACCCGATCAGAAGCTAGTAGACTTTGCCGGGACTCAGCAGTGGCTACAACCTACAAATTCTCAGAATCAGAAACCCGTATCAATGGCTGATGAGTTGCGTAATTGTGTGCAACAAAAGCTGCCTAACTATATGATACCTTCTGTCTATATATTCCTGGATCAGGTGCCGTTAACACCTAACGGCAAGGTTGATCGAAAGGCACTGCCTGTACCCGAAAATATTAACCCACAGGAGAGTGCAGCATCTGTCATGCCCCAGACGGAATCGGAGCAACTCATTGCTAGGGTTTGGCAAGAGATACTTCAACTAGAAAAGGTGGGTATTCATGACAATTTCTTTGATCTGGGAGGAAATTCCATACTCATGATCAAGACTCAAGTAAAAATGCAAGATTTGTGGGAACAAGAGATACCTATCGTTGAAATGTTTAAGCATCCGACTATACACTCTTTTGCTAAATATTTAAGTCAGGAAGAAACAACAAATACTTCTATTCAGCAAGGTAATGAGAGAGCTAGGTCTCGTCGTGTTCGTCAAACCTTAAGAGACCAACAAAAAGACTTCAGACAAAAGCATCGTTTGACCAATAAATAGTACAAATATTAATTTCCTAGTAGAGAGGTTTGAAATAAAATGAGTGAACTACATTTACCTAATAATAGTAATGGTTTAGAAATAGCGATTGTCGGTATGTCTGGTCGTTTTCCAGGAGCCAAGGATATTGATGCATTTTGGCAGAATTTACGAGAGGGTGTCGAGTCCGTTTCATTTTTCTCTGAGGATCAGCTACTCGCTTCAGGTGTAGACCCGACTTTGCTAAATAACCCTAATTACATCAAAGCAAAATCTATTCTTTCAGACATCGAGCTGTTTGATGCTCAATTCTTCGGCTTCAGTCCTAAAGAGGCTGAACTCATGGACCCGCAACACCGCCTCTTCCTGGAACACGCCTGGGACGCGATTGAAAAGATCGGTTGCAATCCGGAAACTTATGAAGGTTCGATTGGTGTTTACGCTGGTGTAGAAAACAACACTTACTGGCTCAACAACATTGGTCACAACATTGGCAATTTCCCGGATATACAGACACTTTTTGGCAATGGGGCGGATTATCTCTCCACAAGAGTATCCTACAAGTTGAACTTGAAGGGACCTTCTGTCACGGTTCAAACCGCCTGTTCGACTTCCCTAGTGGCTGTCCATCTGGCTTGTCAGAGTTTGCTGAATGGCGAATGTGACATATCGTTGGCTGGGGGTGTTTCACTCACGATACCCGAAAAGGCTGGGTATTCCTATGAGGCAGGGGGAATCGCTTCTGCCG
Source organism: Coleofasciculus sp. C1-SOL-03 (assembly GCF_040220555.1). Lineage (NCBI taxonomy): Bacteria > Bacillati > Cyanobacteriota > Cyanophyceae > Coleofasciculales > Coleofasciculaceae > Coleofasciculus > Coleofasciculus sp. C1-SOL-03. The sequence continues at coordinate 6,102 of NZ_JAVJUO010000152.1, read as the reverse complement.
ATGGACACTGCCGAGCCTTTGATGCTCAAGCACAGGGAACTGTTTTCGGAGAAGGTATCGGAATTGTCGTCCTGAAGAGATTGGCAGATGCGATCGCGGATGGAGACTGCATTCATGCCATTATCAAAGGCTCGGCAATTAATAACGATGGTTCTTTGAAGGCTGGCTATACGGCTCCTAGTCCAGATGGTCAATCGGCAGTGATTTCAGAAGCTCAGGCTGTTGCTGGGATTGAACCTGAGACAGTAACCTATATAGAAGCCCACGGAACGGGAACAGCCCTGGGAGATCCGATTGAAATTACGGCGCTGACACAAGTTTTTCGTAAAAGTACCGATAAAAAAGAGTTCTGTGCGATCGGTTCAGTGAAAACCAATTTCGGACATCTGGGTGTAGCGGCTGGGGTAGCAGGTCTAATTAAAACCGTCTTGAGTCTCAAACACCAGTTGATTCCTCCTAGTTTGCATTTCCAGCAACCCAATCCCCAGATTGATTTTGCCAACAGTCCTTTTTACGTCAACACCCAACTGTCGGAATGGCAAAATGGCAAGACTCCTCGCCGTGCCGGAGTCAGTTCTTTTGGCATCGGGGGGACAAATGCTCATGTAATTCTGGAAGAAGCACCAGTTGTGGCAGCGTCTAGTTCCTCCCGCTCCAGGCAATTATTGCTGCTTTCAGCTAAAACCCACTCAGCATTGGAAACGGCTACCACGAATTTAGCCAATCACTTAAAGCAGCACCCACAACTTAACCTAGCCGATGTCGCTTATACGCTTCAAGTCGGTCGTCGCGGGTTTAACCATCGCCGGATGGTGATCGTAGAAGACATTGAGGATGCACTCCAAGCTCTAGAGTCAGATCCGCAACGGGTTTTTACCAGTGTCACCGAAGGGCGCGATCGCTCCGTCGTTTTCATGTTTTCCGGTCAAGGAGCGCAGTATGCAAACATGGCACGGGAACTCTACCAGAGTGAGGCGATATTTCGGGAGGTATGCGATCGCTGTTGTGAATTGCTCCAGCCTCAGATCGGGTTAGATTTGCGCCAATTGCTGTACCCAAAAGAGGAAGATGCCCAAAAAGCGGCGCAGCAATTACAGCAGACGGCGATTACTCAACCCGCACTGTTTGCGATCGAGTATGCCTTGGCTAAGTTGTGGATGTCTTGGGGAGTGCATCCGGTGGCGATGATTGGTCACAGCATTGGGGAATATGTGGCAGCTTGTCTGGCTGGTGTATTTTCCCTAGAAGATGCTTTAGCTCTGGTGACAGCACGGGGTCAACTGATGCAGCAACTGCCCTCTGGAAGTATGCTCGCTGTTCCCTTGCCGGAAAAAGAGGTGCAACTCTTGTTGGGTGAAACACTCTCTCTGGCAGCAATTAACGGGTCATCCTCCTGTGTTGTTTCAGGTACAACCGAGGCTGTAGAAGCACTACAAAACCAGTTAGCATCCTCTGGCGTGGATTGCCGTCGTCTACACACCTCCCATGCCTTTCATTCTCCGATGATGGAACCGATTCTGGAGCCTTTCCAAGAACGGGTCACACAAGTGACGCTCAAACCACCACAAATTCCTTATGTTTCCAATGTTACTGGCACTTGGATTACTGTCCAGGAGGCAACGGCTCCTTCCTATTGGACTGCTCATCTACGGCAAACCGTGCGCTTGGCTGAGGGTTTGCAAGAGTTATTGAAGAAATCGGCGCACGTTCTGCTAGAAGTGGGTCCAGGTCGGACATTAAGTAAATTAGCCAAACAGCATCCAGAGAAAAAGCCTGAGCAGGTGGTATTAACCTCAGTACGCCACCCCCAAGAGAAACAATCGGATGTAGAGTTTTTGTTGAAGGCATTAGGTCAGCTATGGCTAGCTGGAGTGCAGGTGGATTGGTCGGGATTCTATGCTCGTGAGAAACGCGATCGCATTCCCTTACCCACTTATCCCTTTGAGCGCCAGCGTTACTGGATTGAGCCGCTTCAACCAGGACAAAATAACCGCGCTACTCAAATATCACTGGGCAAAAAGCCGGATATTGCCGATTGGTTTTACCTCCCTTTGTGGAAACAATCAGTACCCCCAGTACCACTCAAACAGGAAGAATTAACAGCTCAAAAATCTTGCACTCTGGTGTTTGTTGATGAGTGTGGCTTGGGGACTCAACTGGTTAAACGACTTCAAACACAGAAGCAGGAAGTAATCACTGTCAAAGTCGGTACAGAATTCACCCAACCCAGCCAGAGCCAATATACCCTGAATCCTCAACAAAGTAGTGACTACGATACCTTACTCAAGGAACTCCTAGCACAACAGAAGCTGCCAGAACAAATAGTTCATTTGTGGAGTGTCACGCCGATGACTCAGGCAGAATCCGGGATGGTAGGAGTTGAGAAAGCTCAAGAAAAAGGATTTTACTCTTTGCTGTTTCTGGCTCAAGCACTGGGGAAATTAAATCTAACTGAGGCGTTGCCAATCACGGTTGTTTCTAATAATATGCAGCCAGTCACAGGGGAAGAGTGGCTCTCTCCAGAAAAAGCCACCCTACTCGGACCGGTGAAAGTAATTCCCCAAGAATACCCAAACATTAACTGTCGCAGCATTGATGTGGTGCTTCCCCCTTCAGGAAGTTGGCAACAGGAGAAACTCACAGAGCAACTTGCGACAGAACTGAGACTTCCTATCTCTGAGCAGGTGATTGCCTACCGAGGCAATAATCGTTGGTTGCAAACCTTTGAACCCGTGCGACTCGATGAATCTCTCAAAGAGACACCACAATTAAGGGAAGGAGGAGTTTATCTGATTACAGGCGGACTTGGAGGGATTGGACTTGTCTTGGCGAAGCATTTAGCGAAGACAGTACGTCCTAAATTGATTCTGACAGGACGTTCTGCTTTTCCAGAAAAACAGGAGTGGGATAGGTGGTTGGCAACTCACGATGAAACAGATAGTATCAGCCGCAAGATTCGCCAAGTCCAAGAACTTGAAAATTTAGGTGCAGAGGTTTTGGTGGTTAGCGCTGATGTAGCGAACCTCACACAAATGACGGAGGCGATCGCACAAATTCAGTTGCGGTTTGGTCAGCTCAATGGTGTCATTCATGCTGCCGGAGTTGTTGGAGAAAAATCGTTTGCGGCTATTGCCCAGACAAATAAAATTGAGTGTGAGCAGCAATTTCAACCTAAAGTCTATGGACTGTTTATATTAGAAAAAGTTCTCCAGGGCAAAGATCTAGATTTTTGTGTACTATTATCTTCGTTGTCATCAGTGTTAGGAGGAGTGGGTTATGGGGCATACGCAGCAGCCAATCTGTTCATGGATGCTTTAACTCACTACCATAATCAGACCAATCCTGTACCGTGGTTCAGCGTAAATTGGGATGCATGGCAGGTTGGGGGAGAGAATAAAGAAAGTGCATTAGAGCAAACCAGTTTGGCTGAATTTGCACTGACCCCAAAGGAAGGAATTAAGGTATTTCAAACTCTTTTATCTAGATGTGACCTGAATCAAGTCGTTGTCTCAACGGGAGATCTACAGGCAAGACTTGACAAATTTATTAAACTTAAATTTGTACAAGAGAGAGTAGATTCTCCAGCAGCCAATTCCTCTTCATTCCATCGAAGACCCGATTTGGACAATACTTACACAAGTCCCAGGAATGAGACCGAACAAAAACTTGCCGATATATGGCAACAGGTGCTTGGTGTAGAGCCTGTTGGTATTTATGACAACTTCTTTGATTTGGGTGGGGATTCCCTAATCGGTATCCAGCTAGTTTCTCAAATTCGGACTCAATTCCAGTTAGAGCTATCTATTCGTCACGTATTTGAGTCTCCCTGTGTCGCTGATTTAGCCTTGGTCATTGAAGAAATGATCATAGAGGAATTGGAAAAAATAACTGAAGACTCAACTAAGGAACTTATCTCTATGATTCCGGATTAGGACTAAACTCTTGATCTTTATTATCGTCCTTTTCTTTAGTTGTGTACAACTCTGACACCCGATGGATATAAATAAAAAAGAAAGAATAATAGCACGAAGGTCTAAACTTTCACCCGCCGAACGGGCGCTGCTTCAAAAGCGTTTGCGAGGTGAAGTGGACTCTGGTTTTAAACTAAAAGCTATTCCTCGACGTTCAAGTACAGCTCCTTTACCTTTATCCTTTGCCCAGCAGCGGCTATGGTTTCTCCAACAGTTGGAACCCAACAACCCTTTTTACAATGAGCATGGAGCAATACAGCTAACAGGTTTCCTCGACGTAGCAGCGCTGGAGCAGAGTCTCAAGCAGATTATGCAACGCCATGAAGCTCTGCACACTAGGTTTGAGATGGTGGAGGGGCAACCCGTTCAAATCATTGCCCCAAACCTGACCTTGACATTGCCCGTGGTCAACCTGTCCCAGTTGCCAAAAGCGGAACAGAAAATTGAAGTTCAGCGTGTCGCGACTGAGCAAAGTCAACGTCCTTTTGACTTGATTCAAGGACTTCTGCTGCGATGTACGCTACTACAGCTAGGTGAACAGCAACATCTGCTGCTATTTACTATTCACCACATTGTCTTTGATGGTTGGTCAGTGGGCGTATTCATTCGTGAATTGTCAGCCCTTTACCAAGCCTTTTCTACGAGAAAACCTGCGCCGTTGCCGGAACTGCCCATCCAATATGCTGACTTTGCTCTCTGGCAGCGACAAGAGTTGCGGGGAGAAAAACTATCCTCCCAACTGTCTTACTGGAAGCAACAATTGGAAAATGCTCCACCTCTACTGCAACTGCCAACAGACCGACCCCGACCACCCGTTCAAACTTACCGGGGGGCAAGACAATCATTCCGGTTGCCCAAGAGTTTGACCCAGGCACTGCAGGGGATTGGCAAAAAAGCCGAGGCTACGTTGTTCATGACCCTACTGGCAGCGTTCAAACTATTGCTCTACCGCTACAGTGGGCAAGAAGACATCATCATTGGTTCGCCTATTGCTAACCGTAACCGAGCTGAAATTGAAGGACTGATTGGCTGTTTTGTCAATACTCTAGTACTACGCACCGATTTTGCAGGCAACCCGACTTTTGAGGAACTTTTAAGTCGAGTGCGGCAGGTGACGATGGCAGCTTATGAACATCAGGATTTGCCCTTTGAAAAACTGGTCGAGGAACTACAACCAGAACGGGATGCCAAGTATAATCCACTGTTCCAGGTGTCATTTACCTTACAAAATACTCCGAGGGTAAAATTTGAACTGCCTGGGCTGACTATGACTCCTTTTGAGGTTGAACGCACCAGAGCTTTGTTTGATTTGCGCTTGGACATTACAGAGACGAATTCAGGGCTAGAGGGTTTCTGGGAATACAATACTGATTTGTTTGATGCTGCCACTATAAGCCGGATGAGTGGGCATTTCCAAACCTTGCTCGAAGCAATTGTAGAAAATCCACAACAGCGAGTTGACCAATTGCCCCTGTTGAGTGAAATACAGCAGCATCAGTTGTTGACCGAATGGAATCAAACCCAGACAGATTATCCCAAGAATACCTGTATTCATCAGTTGTTTGAAGAGCAGGTCGAAAGAACACCGAATGCTGTAGCGGTAGTGTTTGAAAATCAGCAGTTGACCTACCAACACTTAAATCAAAAAGCCAACCAACTAGCACATTACCTGCAAAGCAAGGGAGTCAAACCCGAGGTACTCGTTGGTATTTGTGTGGAGCGTTCCCTGGAGATGGTGGTGGGACTATTGGGGATACTTAAGGCGGGTGGTGCTTATGTCCCCCTTGACCCCAATTATCCCCAACAACGGCTCAGTTATATGTTGTCCGATTCGGGTGTTGAAGTATTGCTTACTCAGAGTTCATTACTGGAATCTTTGCCAGAAAATCAAGCACAGATGGTTTGTTTGGATACGGATTGGCAGGCAATTGAGCAACACCAAAAGGAGAATCTTGATGCTGGGGTATATTCGGATAATTTAGCTTACGTTATCTACACTTCGGGTTCTACAGGAGTTCCCAAAGGGGTTCAAATCTGCCACTACAGTGTGGTCAACTTCCTCAATTCCATGAGTCATTGTCCAGGATTAACTCAGGAAGATACTTTCTATGCCGTTACCACTATTGGCTTT